>CAZFET010000010.1:22870-23343 GCA_964517545.1 uncultured Burkholderiaceae bacterium | reverse complement strand
CATCGGCTTCGAGGTCATCGACGCCGGCGGCCTGAAGAACTCGCGCTACCTCGAGCCGCTGGCCGGCCTGAACATCTACCGCGGCTACGGCGCTGGGCTGGGCACGGCGATCGCGCCGACCTGGATCCGCAAGGCCTGACCGGCACCCCGTCCAACCCTTCAGGAACATCATCATGAGCAACGCCAACACGTCCCTGACCCAACGCGTGCTGGGCACCGATGCCGGCTTCGGCCCGCTGGCCCTGCGCATCCCCATCGGCATCATCTTCATCGCGCACGGCGCGCAGAAGCTGTTCGGCGCCTTCGGCGGCTACGGCCTGGAAGGCACGGGCCAGTTCATGGCCTCGCTGGGCCTGACGCCCGGCTACCTGATGGCCTTGCTGGCCGGCAGCGCCGAGTTCTTCGGCGGCCTGGCGTTGCTGTTCGGCGTGCTGGTGCGCCCGGCCGCCGCGGCGCTGGCCTTCGCGATGCTG
>CAZFET010000010.1:14989-22860 GCA_964517545.1 uncultured Burkholderiaceae bacterium | reverse complement strand
TCGTGTTCACGGCCGCGTCGGTGCTGCTGACCCTGGTGGCGATCTTCTCGGTGCACTTCAAGAACGGCCTGTTCATGGACAAGAACGGCTACGAGTACGCCCTCGCGCTGCTGGCGGCATCGGTCTCGCTGCTGTTCAGCGGTGCCGGCAAGCTGTCGGTGGACGCGGCGCTGGCGCAGCGATCTGCGCGCTGATCGCCTCGTTCATCCCACGCACGCATCCCGGAGCATCCTGATCATGACCCGCCTGCCCAGTGTGTTCGTCTCGCACGGCGCGCCCACCTTCGCGATCGAGCCCGGCCTGGCCGGGCCGAAGCTGACGGCACTGGGCCGGGCCCTGCCACGGCCGCAAGCCGTGCTGGTGGTGTCGCCGCACTGGATGACGCCGAGCCCGCGCGTGGGCTTCGCGGCCCGCCCGCAGACGATCCACGACTTCGGCGGCTTCGACCCCGCGCTCTATCAGATCAGCTATCCGGCCGACGGCCATCCGGCGCTGGCGCAGCGCGCGCTGCAGCTGCTGTACGACGCCGGATGGAACCCGCAGCCCGAAGAGCGTCGCGGCCTGGACCACGGCTCCTGGGTGCCGTTGCGGCACCTCTACCCCGAAGCCGATGTCCCGGCCTTCCAGGTGTCGTTGCCATCGCGCCTGGACGCCCACAGCGCCTGGGCCTTCGGCGCGGCGCTTGCGCCGCTGGCGGACGAGGGCGTGCTGATCGTGGGCTCGGGCAGCCTGACGCACAACCTCGCCGAGTTCCGCTCCGGACCGGGCCGTGCAGAAGGCTATGCCGCCGAGTTCGCGGCCTGGGTGCGTGACGCGGTCGTCCGCGGCGACAGCGCCCGTCTGCGCCAGACGCTATCGCAGGCGCCGCACTCACGGCGCGCGCATCCGACAACCGAACACTTCTGGCCGCTGCTGGTCGCCGCCGGCGCCGCGGCGGCGGCCTTGCCCGCCAGCGTGATCGAAGGTGGCATCACCCACGGCGTGCTGGCCATGGACAGCTTCGTGTTCGGCGCCGCCTGATCGACGAGGACCCCATGAACACCCACGACCTGATCGTCCAGCAACCCGCGGCCCGGCGGCAGCTGGTGCTGCTGTTCCACGGCGTCGGCTCGAACGCGCGCGACCTGCTGCCGCTGGGCGAGGCGCTGACGCGGCACCTGCCGGACGCGCTGATCGTCAGCGTGCAGGCGCCCGAGGCCGCGGGCCGGGGCTGGCAGTGGTTCTCCGTCCAGGGCATCACCGAGGCCGACCGGCCGGCGCGTGTGGCGGCGGCGATGCCCGGCTTCGTGCAGGCGGTGCTGCGCTGGCAGGCACGGGCCGGCGTATCGACCGCGCAGACGACGCTGATCGGCTTCTCGCAGGGCGCGATCATGAGCGTCGAATCGACGCAGCTCGACGCCCCGCCGGCGGCCCGCGTGGTCGCGCTGTCCGGCCGTTTCGCGCAGCCGCCGCGGCGGGCGCACCGGTGGCTGCACACGCACCTCGTCCACGGCGATGCCGATGGGGTGATGCCGGTGCAGGGTGCCGTCGATGCGCAGGCGCAGCTGCACGCCCTGGGCGCGCATGCCACGCTCGACCGCTTGGCCGGGCTGGGCCACGGCATCGACCCGCGCGTGGTCGAGGCCATCGCTCGTCGCCTAAACGAAGCGGCCGCGCCGGCGACATGGCTGCACTTCGGCGACGAGGAACTCGTCGTGCTGGAGCGCACCGGCGAGCAGCCTGATGCCGAACGTCGTCTCGGCCTCGGCACGGTACGCATCGCCCGGGACTTCTTCCGCCACGACCCGCCGACATCGCAAGAGATCGAGCGTGCCATCGACGCCACCGAAGACGCGCTCATGCAGCTCGGCCGCCCCACGAGCGCGAACCGTCCGCTGCTGAGCACCAGCCCGGCGCTCGTGCCCTGGGCCGCGCTGGCGGGCCAGACGCTGACCACCGAGGTCGTCGAGCTGTGGTTCCAGCGACTGGCTTCCGCAGAGCTGGGCCAACCTGCCGCGATGCAAGGCCTGCCCCCCGGGCGCGAAGCGGCTGCGACCCTCCTCGTGCTGCGCGAGTACCTGCATCACCTGGGTCACACGTCCATCGAATTCGTCGGACCGCGTAGCGCGCTTGTGGTTGCCGCTGCATCGGCGTAGAACGAGTGCCCCCCTTTTACTTTCCAGGAGAACACGATGGCCACTTACAAGGTCGGTTACTTCGTCGGCAGCCTGTCCTCGACGTCCATCAACCGCCTGCTCGCCAAGGCGCTGGTGAAGCTGGCACCGCCCGAGCTGGTGCTGAGCGAGATCGCCATCAAGGACCTGCCGCTGTACAGCCAGGACTTCGACGCCGACTACCCGCCCGTGGCGCGCGCCTTGAAGAAGGCCATTGCCGATGTCGACGCGGTGCTGTTCGTCACGCCCGAGTTCAACCGCTCGATCCCGGGCGGCTTGAAGAACGCGATCGACTGGGCCAGCCGCCCGTGGGGCCAGAACTCGTTTGCGCAGAAGCCGTCGGGCGTGATCGGCACCTCGCCGGGCGCTATCGGCACCGCGGTGGCGCAACAGAGCCTGCGTGGCGTGCTGTGCTTCTGCAATTCGCCGCTGATGAACCAGGTCGAGGCCTACATCCAGTTCAAGCCCGGGCTGATCACCGCAGAGGGCGAGGTCACTGACGAAGGCACGAAGAAGTTCCTGCAGAGCTACATGACCGAGTTGCACGCCTTCATCGTGCGCGTGCTCACCGTATTGCCCCGCAAGGGCTGAACCCCAAGGAGAAACCGATGTCCACCGAACGTTTCCAGCGCGGCCTCGACCGCATGATGGAGCTCGTCTCCGGAAGCCCGTCGAACACCTTCGACCACGTCAAGTTGGTGGAGTCCTACAAGGACCTGGACGCCGAACTGTCGGACTACATCGTGTCATTCGCCTTCGGTGACATCTACTCGCGCACGGCGCTGAGCCAGCAGGAGCAGACGCTGGTGACCATCGCCACACTGGTCGCGCTGGGCACCGAGCCGCAGCTGAAGCTGCACATCAACGTCGGCTTCAACGTCGGTCTGACGAAGGAGAAGATCGTCGGTGCCCTGGTGCACTGCATTCCCTACATCGGCTTCCCGCGCGTGCTCAACGCCCTCACCCTGCTCAAGCAGGTTATGGCCGAGCGGGGCCTGACGTCGAATGGTCCGTCAGCGTGACCGCTGGCATTTCTGCAACTTCAACCGGAACGAAAGCAACATGGGCAAGAAGATCGGTTTCGTCGGACTCGGGACCATGGGCCTGCCCATGGCGGTCAACCTGAACAAGGCGGGCTTCGAGGTCATCGGCTACGACGCCTACCCTGGCAGCCGCGACAAGGCGCAGGCTGCGGGCGTCAAGGTGGCGGCCACCTTGAAGGAAGTGGCCGAGCAGGCTGACGACGCCATCGTGTCGATGGTGCGCGACCACGCGCAGAACGTCGAGATCATCCTGGGCGAGGGCGGCCTGATGTCCGCCAAGCCCCGGGGCCTGACGATCATCGTCATGAGCACGCTCGACCCCGACTCGATGAACGAGCTGGGACGGCAGGTCGAGGCTGCCGGCGACGTCAAGCTCATCGCTGCTGCCGTCAGTGGCGGGGCGACGGGTGCCCAGGCCGGCACGCTGTCGATCATGGCTTCGGGCCCGCAGGACCGAGTGGACGCGCGCGTCCGTATTTTGATGCCGTCGGCTCCAACACCTTCTACTACGGCCCCAAGCCCGGCAACAGCCAGGCCGCCAAGCTGGTCAACAACCTGGTGCTGGGCATCGTCATGAACGGCGTCGCCGAGGGCCTGAAGTTTGGCGCGCACTACGGACTTCCTCAGGACGAACTGCTGAACCTGTTCAAGGTCAGCACAGGCGACAGTTGGGTCGCGCGGAACTGGGACTCGGTCTCGAAGTGGACCGAGGACACGGCGCTGGCGGTGCTGCTCAAGGACCTGAAGGCCGCGCACCTCAAGGGCCTGGACCACGGCATCACGATGCCGTTCAATGCCCTGTCGTCGACGATGCTGTTCGAATCCTGGGGCCAGAAGCCGAAGGCCAAGTGAGACCCATGAACAACGCCCTTCAGCACAACAAACATGCGGCGGTCGCGTTCTACGAGCTGATGTTCAACAGATGCCAGCCGCGTGAAGCCATCGAGCTGTACGTTGGTGACCGGTACGTCCAACACAATCCCCATGTGGGAGATGGCGAGGATGCGTTCATCGACTACTTCGAGCGCATGGCACGTGTGTACCCGGGCAAGACGGTGGAGATCAAGCGCATCATTGCCGAAGGAGACTACGTCGTGCTCCATTGCCGCCAGCACTGGCCCGGCGACCACGACTACGCTGGCATCGACATCTTCCGCTTCGAGAACGGCAAGATCGTCGAGCACTGGGACGTCCTCCAGGTCGTGCCGGAAGAGTCCTTGAACGATAACGGCATGTTCTGAGCTGCCACCGCTCGCGCACTCATCGGCGGGCCGGCAGTTCAGCCCGCGGACTGCGGAGCCGGCGCGCTGCCATCCGCCGTCGGCGGCTGCATGCCGAGCAGGTAGCTGGTCATGCTGAGAGAGCCCAGCGTGCGCCCCTCGGCAAACGGCAGCGCGGCTTCGCCTGCAGCACTGCACAGGCCCGCCAGGTAGGCCAGCGGCAGAAAGTGCTCGGCAGTCGGCACCGCCATCCGGTAGTCAGGATGTTGTTCCACGTCGGCCAATGCAGCGGGATCGGAGGTCATCAGGGCGCGCACATGGGTATCGAAGCGATCGCTCCAGTCGAAGCCCCGGTCGCCGTACGACCAGTCGATGCGCCGCAGGTTGTGGACCACGTTGCCGCTGCCGAGGATGAACACGCCGCGTTCGCGCAGCGGCGCCAGGCATGCGCCGAGCTCCAGGTGGTAGGCCAGCGGTGCGTCGGTGTGGATGGACAACTGCAGGACCGGCACATCTGCCGCAGGAAACACATGCGCCAGGACCGACCACGTGCCGTGGTCGATGCCCCAGCTGTCGAGGTCCAGCTAGATAAGCCCTGGTCGCACCACTTCAACGATCTCCTCGGCGATCTCGGGGCTGCCCGGTGCCGGGTACTGGAACGCAAAGAGTTCGGCAGGAAATCCGTAGAAGTCGTGGATCACACGCGGGTGCGCCATCGCCGTGACGGCCGTGGAAGGGACGAACCAGTGCGCAGAGATCGCCAGCACGGCGCGCGGACGGGGCATCGTGCGCCCCAGCTCGCGCCAGGCGCGTGTGAAGGCATTTGCCTCCAGCGTGTTCATCGGCGAACCGTGGCCGATGAACGCGGCGGGCATGCGGGAAAGTTCGGTCATGGGGGGCCCTGCGCGCACTTCTGGGTTGGATTCCGCACCGGGCGCGGCGTCAGGCCCTGTCGGAAATCTTGGTGTCGTAGGCATCGATGGTCCGTGCCGAGTAGACCATCGCGGCGCCCGCGTTGACCATGATGGACACGCCGAGCGCATCGACGATCTCTTCCTTCGACGCGCCGGCATTGATGGCTGCGTCGGTATGGGCATTGATGCATCCGTCGCAGCGCAGGCTCACCGCAACGGCCAGCGCGATCAGCTCGCGCGTCTTCGCGTCGATGTGGGTGGACTTCGCGTTGGCATGCGACAGTCCGGCATACGCCCTCACCAGGTCCGGATTGGCGGCTGACATTCCCTTCACCGCGGCGTTGACCTGATCGCGGTAGGCGTTCCAGTCCATCATCATGTTGGCTTCTCCTCGCTGCCGTTCATCGATTCCCTCACGCTGCCCGGCCGGGCTGCAGGTCTGGGGCTTTTGCGTGACGGCCCCAGCCATCGTAGACCCCGGCTGAACCCATGGCCATGAGGCAGTTCCTGTTCGACGAGTGGCGGGCGCTCGCCAGCCTGAACCGAAGTGACCGCCCCTGGGAGATGCCCGCGGCCGCGGCGCTGGCCAGCGGGCTGCCGATCTTCATCGGCGCGGCCTTCGGCGAGCTCGGTCTGGGCCTGGCCGCCTCGCTGGGCGGCCTGGTGTTCCTGCACCTGCCTGCCACGCGCCTGTAGCACCGCATGGCCTGGCTGATGGCCTGCTCCTTCGGCATGACGGCCAGCCATGCGCTGGGCCTGCTGGGGCATCTGGTGCCGGCGCTGGTGGTGCCCTTGCTGGTGACCATCACCCTGCTCGTGACGATGGTCGTGCGCTTCTACGCCGCGCCGCCGCCCGGCCCCCTGTTCTTCGTGATGGCCGCGGCCATCGGCGCGTACGGCCCGGCCCATGGGCGCGACGCGATGTTGCAGGTGGGTGCCGTCGCCATGGGTACCGTGCTGGCGGTGGCGATCGCGTTCCTCTACAGCCTGTACATCGTCAGCCGCCATGGCGTGCCGGCGCCGAGCCCGCCGTCGCAGCCCGACTTCGACCTCGTGGTGACGGACTCGGTGGTGATGGCCGCCTTCGTCGGCCTGTCGCTGCTGGCCGCGCACGCGCTGCAGCTGGAACGGCCCTACTGGGTGCCCGTCAGCTGCCTGGCGGTGATCCAGGGTGCGTCGCTGCGCGCGGCGTGGACGCGGCAGCTGCAGCGCATCCTCGGCACCGGGCTCGGCCTGCTGCTGTTCCTCGGTATCGCCCAGGTGCCCTTGGGTCCGTGGGGCGTGGCCGTCGTGCTGACGGCACTGGCGCTGGTGATCGAGACCCTAGTGGTGCGCCACTATGGCTTGGCCACCGTGTTCATCACGCCGCTGGCCATCCTCCTCGCGGAGGCCGGCCAGGGGTTCGTGACGGCACCGCAGCAGCTCATGCAGGCGCGCCTGCTGGACACCGTGGTCGGCGCACTGCTCGGCCTGGCTGGGGCCGCCTGCCTGCACAGTCCGCGTTTTCGCGCGAGGGTCGGCGCAGGACTGCGGAGGCTGCGCTTCTAGCGCGGCGAAGGCGCTTCGAGCCGCGCCGGACGACTGCGGATCGACGCCGACGCGTTGGCACCGACGAACACGAAGTCGACCTCGGGCTGCAGCCTGCTGACCCGGAACTGCACGCCGTCGGCTTCGCAGCGCTTCACCAGCCCGTGCGCGAAGCGGTTCGCGCCGCCCGATTCATCCTCGGCGATGTAGGTCGCACCGGCCAGCTGCAGGCGGATGTAGCGCCGTGCAGGCTCGCGCTGCGCGGCGTCGCTCGAGTGCCGCTCCCCCTGTCCCCGTTACCAGAGAGATTCCGCCTGTCGTTTCGCGACAGGCCTTGCGCCTTCGGTGGCCTGGGCTTGCGACGTAGCACTGCCCTGCGGGCGCGGGTTTCTACCCATGTCGGCCCGACCTGTCGCTGCGCATTTCCTTCAACACGCCTGACCCGGACGTTCAAGACCGCGCGGTCGCCGGTGCCGACCATTCCGTTACCCCAAACCACACCCGACGGAGACAAGCATGGGCACCACTGACCAATCGGATTTCCTGCGCGCGCTGTACCAGTCCTGGTCGGACCGCATGGCGGCCAATCCGAACCTGACGATCGCCGACCTGCGCAGCCTGTTCGACGAATGGCACCAGCCGACGCTCGAACCCGAAGGCGTGACCTACAAGTCGGACGTGCTGGCGGGCGTCGAGGCCCTCTGGGCCTTGCCGGTCGGCGCCGACGCGAAGAAGGTCATCCTCTACACCCACGGCGGCGGCTTCGCGGTCGGGTCGGCGGCGAGCCACCGCAAGCTCGCGGGTCACCTGGCCAGGCATCTTGGCGTGACGGCCGTGGTCATCGACTACCGGCGTGCCCCGGAGCATCCGCCGACGGGCGGCCTGGCCGGATCGGCGCGTTCCGACCTGCCTGAGCCGGGCCCCGCAAGCGCCGATGCCCTCGTCGCCTTCGTGTCCGGGCCGGATGCCGCGGTTGCCGCGCCGCCGGCCGCGCCCGACGCCTCGACTCTTCCG
>CAZFET010000010.1:0-14979 GCA_964517545.1 uncultured Burkholderiaceae bacterium | reverse complement strand
GGCGTGCCCCGGAGCATCCGTTCCCAGCGCAGCTCGAGGATTCGACGGCTGTCTACAAGGAGCTGCTGTCGCGCGGCTTCAAGCCCGCCGACATCACCACTAGCGGCGACTCCGCCGGCGGCAACTTGGCCATCGCCACCGTGCTGAAGCTGCGCGACGACGGCGTGGCGCTGCCGGGCGCGGTGATCGCCTTCTCGCCCTGGCTCGACATGGAGCACGTCGGCAAGACGTTGGAGACCAATGCCGCCTCCGACGCGCTGGTCAGCAAGGCCATCCTGCAGGGCATGTCGGGCATGTTCCTCGGCGAGAAGGGATCGCGCACCGATCCGCTGGCTAACCCCTTGAAGGCGGACTACCGCGGCTTCCCGCGCCTGTACGTCAATGCCGGCGAAGTGGAGACGCTGCTGGACAACGCGCAGGACCTGGCGCGCATCGCGAAGGCGGCCGGCGTGTCAGTCACCCTGTCGGTGGTCGGTGGCATGCAACACGTCTTCCCCTTCCTGGCCGGCCGTGCCGCCCAGGCCGACGACGAGCTGCGGCGCATCGCCAAGTGGTTCAAGGGCGCCTGAGCGCTGACCGCATCCCCACACAGCGCACAGGAGACATCCCATGAGCAATGAACAGAGCTTCGACGCCATCGTCATCGGCAGCGGCTTCGGCGGCATCTACATGCTGCACAAGCTGCGCAACGAACTTGGGCTGAAGACACGCGCCCTCGAGAAGGGCGGCGGCGTCGGCGGCACCTGGTACTTCAATCGCTACCCAGGCGCCAAGTCCGACACTGAGGGCTTCGTCTACCGCTACTCCTTCGACAAGGACCTGCTGCAGGAGTGGGACTGGAACACCCGCTACCTGGAGCAACGCGACATCGAGAAGTACCTCAACCACGTCGTCGACCGCCATGACCTGCGCCGCGACATCCAGCTGAACACCGAGGTGACGAGTGCGGTGTTCGACGAAGCGGGCAAGCGCTGGTCCGTGCGCACGAACACCGGCGAGACCTACAGCTGCCGCTACCTCGTGACGGCACTGGGCCTGCTGGCCAAGAGCAATATCCCCGACATTCCGGGCCGTGACAGCTTCGAAGGCCGCATGGTGCACACCAACGCCTGGCCGCAGGACCTGGACATCACGGGCCAGCGCGTCGGCGTCATCGGCACCGGCTCGACCGGCACGCAGTTCATCGTCCAGGCCGCCAAGATGGCCAGCCACTTGACGGTGTTCCAGCGCTCGCCGCAGTACTGCGTGCCCTCGGGCAACGGCCCGGTCGGTCAGGCCGAGGTGGTGGAGACGAAGAAGAACTTCGACGCCATCTGGAACCAGGTGCGCAACTCGGTCGTCGCCTTCGGCTTCCAGGAAAGCGGCGTCGAGGCGATGAAGGTCACCGACGCCGAACGCGACCGCATCTTCCAGGAGAACTGGGACAAGGGCAACGGCTTCCGCTTCATGTTCGGCACCTTCTGCGACATCGCCACCAATGCGGAGGCCAACGAGGCGGCGGCGGCCTTCATCCGCAAGAAGATTAAGGAGATCGTCAAGGACCCGGAGACCGCGCGCAAGCTCACGCCCAGCGGCCTGTACGCCAAGCGTCCGCTGTGCAACGAGGGCTACTACGAGACCTTCAACCGCGACAACGTCAGCCTGGTGTCGATCAAGGAGACGCCGATCGAGCGCATCACGCCCAGGGGCGTGCTGACCGCCGACGGCGTGGAGCACGAACTCGACGTGCTGGTCTTCGCCACCGGCTTCGACGCGGTGGACGGGAACTACCGCTCGATGGACCTGCGCGGGCGCGGTGGCCGGCACATCAACGAATACTGGGCCGACGGCCCGACCAGCTACCTGGGGCTGTCGACGCACGGCTTCCCGAACATGTTCATGATCCTCGGCCCCAACGGCCCGTTCACCAACCTGCCACCGAGCATCGAGGCCCAGGTGGAGTGGATCGGTGAGGCGATCGGCCATGCCGAACGCTCGAAGGTTTCGACGATCGAGCCGACGCGCGAGGCCGAGCAGTCCTGGACCAAGACCTGCGACGACATCGCCCACATGACGCTGTTCCCGAAGGTGGACTCGTGGATCTTCGGCGCCAACATCCCAGGCAAGAAGAACACCGTGATGTTCTACATGGCCGGCATCGGCGCCTACCGGCAGCAGCTCGACGCGGTCAAGAGCAAGGGCTACGAGGGCTTTGCCCTGAACTGAAGCCAAGGTGTTGCGGCCTGTCCGCCCGGTACGCCGGGCGGGCTGCGCGTGCACGGGCCTCCCGCGCCGCGCCGCTTCGCCATGCCATCGCCATGCGCATGAACGCCCCCTATACAGCGCCGGCCGTCGCCAAGGCGAACGGCATCGAACTGGTCTACGACGCCTTCGGTGACCCGAAGGCGCCGCCGCTACTGCTGGTCATGGGCCTGGCCTGCCAGATGCTGGCCTGGGACGACGCGTTCTGTGCGCTGCTGGCCGCACGCGGCTACCGGGTGATCCGCTTCGACAACCGCGACATCGGCCTGTCGACGAAGTTCGACCACGCCGGCGCCCCCGACGGCCGGGCGCTGATCGCGCGTGCGACGCTGGGCCTGCCGATCAGCGCGCCTTACCTGCTCGACGACATGGCAGCCGACACGGTGGGCCTGCTCGACGCGCTCGACATCGAGCAGGCGCATATCGTCGGCGCATCGATGGGTGGGGCGATCGCGCAGCTGGTCGCCATCCTTCATCCGGCACGGTTGCGCAGCTTGACGACCATCATGTCGTCCAGCGGTGCGCCGGGGCTGCCCCGGCCGACGATGGAGGCGACCGCGGCGCTGCTCACGCCGACGCCGACCGAGCGCGAGGCCTACATCCGGCGCTACCTGCGCGTGTGGAAGGTGCTGCGCGCCGGGAACTTTCCGCTCGACGACGCCCTGGACGCCGAGCGCGCGGCCCGCCTGCACGCACGTGGCGTGAATCCGCCGGGCATCGCTCGGCAGTTGGCGGCGATCCTGGCGTCGGGCAGCCGCAAGGCGCAGCTGGCCTCGGTGCGTGTGCCGACGCTGGTGATCCACGGGGCGCTCGACCCCTTGATTCCGCTGCCCTGTGGCGTGGACATCGCGCGCAGCGTGCCCGGCGCGAGGCTGTCCGTCATCGACGAGATGGGCCACGCGCTGCCGGTGACCCTGTGGCCTCGCATCGCGGACGACATCGCCGCGCACGCGGTCTGAGCGCAGCCATGGCCGAGCCGCAGTCCTTCGACCCGTTGTTCGACCCGTTCGCGCTGTCGCGCGACGTCGTCGCGCGGATGGAGCAGGGCCTGAACGCGCTCGCCGCGTCCGGCATGCAGTCCGACGCGTTCGCGCAGGCGCTGAACCAGGTCCTGGCCGCCTCGATGGCCGGCCAGGCGCTCGGGCAGCAGGTGTCGGGCCGCACGCTCGCGGTCCTGAACCTGCCGACGCGCGGCGACATCGAGGCGCTGTCGGGTCGCCTGCAGGCCGTCGAGGACCGGCTGATCGGCCTGCAGGCGACGCTGGCCCAGATCGCCGGCACGCTGCCGGCGGTGTCCGCGCGCGCGATGCCGCCACGCACGCGCAAGCCGCCCGCGGCGCCGCGTGACGCGACGCGGAAGGGGCGAGCATGACCGGGAAGATCGCGCCCATCGCCGACAGCCTGCAGACCGAGCTGGCGCGCGCGCTGCAACGCCAAGCCAAGGCTTTGGGCGTGCTGACGGCGCCGGAACCGATGCTGGGCCCGACGCCGCGCGACCTGGTCGTTCAGCGCGGCACGCTGGCGCTGTACCACTACCGCCCGTGTGCGGACGAGATCTACCGCGTGCCGCTGCTCATCGTCGCGGCGCTCACCAACCGCGGAAGCGTCTTCGACCTCGCACCCGGGCACAGCTTCGTGCAGCACCTGCTCGAACGGGGCTACGACGTCTACATGGTCGACTGGAACGCGCCCCGCCCGGACGAGCAGCGCCTTCGGCTGGAGGACTACGTGTTCGACTTCCTGCCGGAGGCCCTGCGCCGCGTGCAGGAGATCTCGGGCGAGGCGGAAGTCAACGTGCTTGGGTACTGCATGGGTGGACTGCTGGTGACGCTGCACGCGGCCCTGCACCCTGACGGCCCGATGAAGCAGCTGGCCCTGATCGCGACCCCCGTCGACTTCCATGAGATGACGCTGTTCAGGCACTGGACCGACGCGCGCCACTTCGATCTCGACCGTCTCGTCGACACCACGGGCAACGTGCCACCCGAAGTGATCTACGGCGCCTTCGACCTGCTGCGCCCCGCGACCGGCCCTGCGGCCAAGCTGCAGCTCTGGGACAAGCTGTGGGACGACGCCTTCGTCGAGGGCCACCGGCGGCTGGACCGCTGGTCGCGCGACGTGCTGCCGCTGCCGGGCGCGTTGTTCCGGCAGCTGGTGCAGGACCTGTTCCGCGAGAACCGGCTGGCCTGCGGCGAGCTGCTCGTCGGCGGCCGGCGGGTCGATCTCCGCGCCATCCAGCGGCCGGTGCTCCACGCCCTGGCTGCCCACGACCACATCGTGCCCCACGGCGCATCGCAACCGCTGGTCGCGGCCATCGGCTCCCGGCGCAAGCAGGAGATCGTGCTGAAGGGCGGCCACGCCAGCCTCGTGGCCGGGGGCAACGCCGTCAAGCGGCTATGGCCCGCACTGGATGCCTGGCTGGCGAAGGGCTCCACATGAGCCCCGACCCGATCGAAACGAGTTCCCAACCCGTCAACAACCAACCTGGAGACAAGAGCATGACTAAAGCCTTCAAGCCCCTCGCTGCCGTCGCAGCCACCGTGACATCACTGGCGCTGATGGCGCCGGCCCACGCCATCGACCTCGACGCGGGCGACTACACCGCCCTGCCTGCCGGCACCAATGCGCTCGTCGTCTATGGCCAGCACGCCACGCGCGACAAGCTGTACAGCAAAGGCAACCAGGTGCCGATCAAGCCGGGACTGGATTCGGACATCGGCATCCTGCGCGGCGTGCGCTTCATGGAAGTCGGCGGCCTCATCATCGACCCGCAGTTCCTGCTGCCCTTCGGGCGACTCAAGGGCAAGGACGACACCGCCGGGCTGGGGTCCTCGAGCGGCGTCGGCGACCTCATCCTGGCGTCGGCGATCTGGTTCACGAAGCCCGGCGCGAAGACGCACTTTGCGGTGACGCCCTACCTGTGGCTTCCCACCGGCAAGTACGACCGCAACGACCCGCTGAGCCTGGGCGAGAACCGCTACAAGTTCGCGCTGCAGGCCGGCAGCATCCACGAGCTGGCGGCGGGCGGGAACCTGGAGCTGGCTGCAGACGTCACCCTCTCCGGCAAGAACAACACCGCGAACAAGGGCGCGGGCGGCGCGAACACGCTGAAGCACAAGCCGCTGTTCGCGTTGCAGACGCACCTGCGCTACCAGCTCAGCCCGACGCTGGATCTGCGCGGCGGCCTGTTCCACACCTTCGGCGGCGAGACCAAGCTCGGCGGCGTGGACCAGGACAACCGCCAGGCGACGACGAAGTTCAACGTCGGTGCCGGCTGGTTCGTGGCACCCACCACGCAGCTGCTCGCGACCTACGGCCGCGACATCAAGGCGCGCGAGGGCTTCAAGGTGAACAACCAGTTCAACCTGCGCCTGCTGACGCTGTTCTGACCGGCCTGGCAGCCAGCCCAGGTCGCTGCGCGCCATTGAACCAGAAACACGATGCATCGAAGGAGAGACACACCATGCGCTGTTATTGCGTCATGCACCACGGACAACCGCTCGAGCTCGTCGAGAAGGACGTCCCCACGCCCACGGGCACCGAGGTGCTGGTCCGCGTGACCGCCGCGGGTCTGTGCCACACCGACCTGCACATCTGGGAGGGCTACTACGACCTGGGCGGCGGCAAGCGCCTGAACCTGGCGGACCGCGGCATCAAGCCGCCCCTGGTGCTCAGCCACGAGATCTGCGGCGAGGTGGTGTCCGCTGGCGAGGCGGCGGGCGGCCTGAAGGCGGGCGGTCGCTATGTGATCCACCCGTGGATCGGCTGCGGCGAGTGCCCGACCTGCCTGCGCGGCGACGAGAACATTTGCCTGAAGGGGCGGGCGCTCGGTGTCGCGCGTCCCGGGGGCTTCGCGGACTACGTGCTCGTGCCGCATCCGCGTTACCTGGTCGACATCGACGGCCTGGACGAGGCTGAGGCCGCACCGCTGGCCTGCGCGGGCGTCACGACCTACAGCGCGATCCGGAAGTTCGGCGAGGGCATCCGGCATGAGCCCGTGCTCGTGATCGGCGCCGGTGGGCTGGGCCTGATGGCCATCGAGGTGCTGAAGGCGCTGGGTGGAAAGGGCGCCATCGTCGTCGACATCGACCCCGCCAAGCGCGAGGCGGCGCTGGCGGCGGGCGCGCTGGCCGTCATCGACGCCAGGGCGCCGGATGCGGTCAAGCAGGTCATTGCGGCCACCGAGGGCGGCGCCGGGCTGATCCTGGACCTGGTCGGCGCCGCGCCCACCGTCACGCTGGCGATGCAGGGCGCGCGGCGCGGCGGGCACATCGTGATCTGCGGGCTGATGGGCGGCGACCTCACGGTGTCGCTGGCCACCATTCCGCTGCGCCCGCTGCGCATCTAGGGCAGCTATGTCGGCACCCTGGTCGAGCTGCGTGAACTCGTGGACCTTGTGAAGCGCACCGGCATGAAGCCGATCCCGGTGTCGCGCCGCCCGATGGCCCAGGTTAACCAGGCGATCGACGATCTCCATCATGGGCGTGTGATCGGCCGTGCCGTCATGGCGCCCTGACCACACTCCGAATGCCTGAAGGACCTGCCATGTACCCCGAACTCCACCTCTACATCGACGGCCAGCGGCTGCTCGCCGGCGACCGCCATACCCAGCCCGTGCTGAACCCGGCCACCAACGAGGTCATCGGCCAGCTGCCGCATGCCGCGCTCGACGACCTCGACGCCGCGCTGGCCTCTTCGCAGCGCGCCTTCGCGGCTTGGCGCACGGTCTCGGCGCTGGAGCGTTCCCAGGTTCTGCGAAAGGCCGCCGCGCTGATCCGCGAACGCACGCCAGCCATCGCGCGCAACTTGACGCTGGAGCAGGGCAAGCCGCTCGCCGAAGCCGTGGGCGAGGTAATGAGCTGTGCCGAGCACGCCGAGTGGCATGGCGAAGAGGCGCGGCGCATCTATGGCCGCCTGATCCCGCCGCGCGATGGTCGCGTGCAGCAGACCGTGCTGCGCGAGCCCGTCGGCGTGTGCGTGGCCTTCTCGCCGTGGAACTTCCCCTTCAGCCAGGCCTTCCGCAAGGTGGTGGCGGCCATCGGTGCGGGCTGCACTTGCATCCTCAAGGGCTCGAGCGACACGCCGGCCTCGGTGCTGGGTATCGCCGAGGTCCTGCACGACGCCGGCCTGCCGTCGGGCGTGCTGAACGTGGTCTCGGGCGACTCGGGGATGATCTCGGACCACCTGATCCGCTCGCCCATCGTGCGCAAGATCTCCTTCACCGGATCGACACCGGTGGGGCAGCAGCTGGCGGCGCTGGCCGGCTCGATGATGAAGCGCTGCACGATGGAACTGGGCGGCCACGCGCCGGTGATCGTCTGCGACGACGCCGACATCGATCAGGCCGCCAAGGTGCTGGCCGGCTTCAAGTTCCGCAACGCCGGTCAGGTGTGCATCTCGCCGACGCGCTTCTACGTGCAGGACGGTGCCTACGCCCGCTTCGTCGACCGATTCGTCGGCCACGTCGAAGCCCTGAAGGTGGGCGACGGCCTGGACGAGACCACGCGCATGGGTCCGCTGGCGCAGCGCCGCCGCGTGGCGGCGATGGAGGGCTTCGTCGAAGACACCCGGCAGCGCGGCGGCCAGGTGCTGACCGGCGGCCGGCGGCTTGCCGGCGACGGCAACTTCTTCGCGCCGACGGTGCTGGCCGGCCTGCCGGACGACTCGCGCTTCATGACCGAGGAACCGTTCGGCCCCATCGCCGGATTGGTGCGGTTCAAGTCGGTGGACGAGGTGCTGGTACGCGCCAACAGCCTGCCCTTCGGGCTGGCCTCTTACGCCTTCACCACGTCGCTGAAGAACGCGCACCAGATCTCGCGTGGGCTGGAGGCGGGCATGGTCTCGATCAACCACATCGGCCTGGCACTGGCCGAGACCCCCTTCGGCGGCATCAAGGAAAGCGGCTACGGCAGCGAAGGCGGCAGCGAGACCTTCGACGGCTACCTGACGACCAAGTTCGTCTCGCAGCTGAACTGAACGCGGACCGACGGTCAGCGACATGGGAGCCCTGAGCCATTTGCGCGTGCTGGACCTGACCCGCGTGCTCGCCGGCCCGTGGTGCACGCAGACCCTGGCCGACCTGGGCGCCGAGGTCATCAAGATCGAGCGGCCCGGCGCCGGCGACGACACGCGCCAGTGGGGCCCGCCCTATGCGAAGGACGCCGAGGGCCAGCCCACCAGCGAGGCGGCCTACTACCTGGCGGTGAACCGCAACAAGCAGTCGGTGACGCTGGACATCGCCACGCCGCAGGGGCAGGCGTTGGTGCGCCAGCTCGTGGCGCAGTGCGACGTGCTGGTCGAGAACTACAAGGTCGGCCAGCTCGCGCGCTACGGGTTGGACTTCGAGAGCCTGCGCGCCGTCAAGCCGGACCTCGTCTACTGCTCGATCACCGGCTTCGGGCAGACCGGCCCCTACGCGCCCCGGCCCGGCTACGACTTCATCGTGCAGGGCATGGGCGGCTTCATGAGCGTGACGGGCGAGCGCGACGCGCTGCCCGGCGGCGGGCCGCAGAAGGCTGGCGTGGCGATTGCCGACCTCTTCACCGGCGCCCACGCCACCATCGCCATCCTGGCCGCGCTGGCGCACCGCGACCGCAGCGGCGAGGGCCAGCACCTCGACATCTGCCTGCTCGACGTGCAGGTGGCCATGATGGCCAACATGGCGACGAACTACCTCGCCACCGACCAGCCGCCCAGGCGCTGGGGCAATGCCCATCCGAACATCGTGCCCTACCAGGTGTTCAAGGTGGCGGATGGCTGGGTGATCGTGGCCTGCGGCAACGACGGCCAGTTCCGCAAGCTGCTAGAGGCCGCCGGTGCGCCCGCGCTGGCCGACGACGAACGCTTCGCCACCAACCCGCAGCGCGTGCGCCACCGCGACACGCTGGTGCCGCTGCTCGAGCCGTTGATGCTGCGCCAGACCCGCGCGCAGTGGCTGGCGGCGCTGGAAGCCGCGGGCGTGCCCTGCGGCCCGATCAACGACCTGGCCGACGTCTTCGCCGACCCGCAGGTCGTCGCGCGCGGCCTGCGGCTGGACATGGCGCATCCCACCGCCGGGCAGGTCAGCCTGCCGGCCAGCGCGCTGAAGCTGGGCAGCACGCCGGTCGAGTACCGCCTGCCGCCGCCGCTGCTGGGCGAACACACCGACGCGGTGCTGGGCGCGCTGGCCGGCCTGTCGTCCGCCGAACTGCAGGACCTGCGCTGCCGCCATGTCATCTGAACACCGAACCTCAAGGAAGCCCCGATGTCGTTGGACCCCGAAACTTTCGAACTGCTCAAGGACAGCGTCGAGCGCTTCGTCCGCGAGCGCCTGATGCCCGCCGAGGACACCGTCGAGGAGCACGACGCCGTGCCCGACGACATCGTCGCCGACATGAAGGAACTGGGCTTGTTCGGCCTGTCGATTCCCGAGGAGTACGGTGGCATCGGCCTGAGCATGGCGCAAGAGTGCGAGGTGGTCTACCTGCTCGGGCACACGGCGCTGGCCTTCCGATCGGTGGCGGGCACCAACATCGGTATTGGCTCGCAGGGCATCCTGATGGACGGCACGGCGGCGCAGAAGGCCGAGTACCTGCCGCGCATCGCCAGCGGCGAGCTGATCGTGTCCTTCGCGCTGACCGAGCCCGACGCGGGCAGCGACGCCGCGTCGCTGAAGACCAAGGGCGTGCTGGAAGGCAGCGACTACCTGCTCAGCGGCAGCAAGCGCTACATCACCAACGCGCCGCGCGCCGGCGCCTTCACGCTGATGGCACGCACCGACGGGCCCGGCGCCGGCGGCATCTCGGCCTTCATCGTGCCGGCCGGCTTGCCCGGCCTGTCGCTCGGCAAGCCTGACAAGAAGATGGGCCAGCGCGGCACCAAGACCTGCGACGTCAACCTCGACAACGTGCGTGTGCCGGCCGCCAACCTGATCGGCGGCGAGCCGGGCCGGGGCTTCAAGACGGCGATGAAGGTGCTCGACCGCGGGCGCCTGCACCTGTCGGCGCTGGCCTGCGGCATGGCGTACCGCATCATCCAGGAGAGCGTGGCCTACGCGCAGCAGCGCAGGCAGTTCGGCCAGCGTATCGGCGACTTCCAGCTTGTGCAGGCGATGCTGGCCGACAGCCAGGCCGAGCTGCTGGCCGGCCTGTCGCTGATGCGCGCGGTGGCCCGGCGCTACGACGCCAAGGCCTTCGGCGTGAGCGACCCCGAGGTCAGCATGCAGGCCAGCTGCGCCAAGCTGTTCACGACAGAGATGGTCGGCCGCGTGGCCGACCGCGGCGTGCAGATCCACGGCGGCGCCGGCTATATCAACGAGTACAAGGTCGAGCGCTTTTACCGCGACGTGCGGCTGCTGCGCCTGTACGAGGGCACCTCGCAGATCCAGCAGCTGCTGATCGGCAAGCAGCTGATGAAGGCCTGAGCATGGCAGCCAGCGATCTCCAAGACGGCATCGCCGTCATCACGCTGGACCAGCCGCCCGTCAACAGCATGGGCCACGCGCTGCGTGCGCGCATCGTGCAGCAGCTCGACGCCGCGCAGGCCGACCCCGCCGTGCGCGGCATCGTGCTTGCCGGCAGCGACAAGGCCTTCTCGGCCGGCGCCGACTTCACCGAGTTCGGCACGCCGCGCCAGCTGCAGGAGCCTATCTTGCGCACCGTGCTCGAACGGGTCGAGACCTGCCCCAAGCCGGTGGTCGCAGCCATCGACGGCGTGGCGCTCGGCGGCGGCTTGGAGCTGGCGCTGGCCTGTCACGCCCGCGTGGCGCAGGCCGGCGCACGCGTGGGCCTACCCGAGATCACGCTGGGCCTGATCCCCGGCTCGGGCGGTACCCAGCGGCTGCCGCGGCTGATCGGCCTGGCCGCCGCCCATGCCCTGATGGCCAGCGGCCAGCCGCGGACGGCGCAGCAGCTGCAGGACAGCGGCCTCTTCGACCGCATGGTCGACGACGGGGCGGTGGCGGCGGCCGCGGCGCTCGCCGCGCAGCTGGCCAAGGCCGGGCCGCCGTTCCCGCGCGCGCGCGACCGCATGCTCGACGCGGCGCCGGTGCACGCCTTCGTCGACGGCCAGCGCGCCAGGCTCGACGCGCGTCAGAAGCTGCAGCCAGCGCACGCGGCCTTGCTGGACGCGCTGGCGGCTTCGGCGCTGCCCTTCGACCATGGCCTGCAGCGCGAGCGAGAGCTCTTCCTGGCGCTGCTGCCGACGACAGCGGCGCGGGCGCTGCGCTACCAGTTTCAGGCCGAGCGCGCGTCGGCCAAGTTGCCGGCTGAACTGCAGGCCGCGCCGCGCGCGGTGCGCTGCGTGGCCGTCATCGGCGCCGGCACCATGGGTTCGGGCATCGCCATCGCCGCGCTAGACGCCGGGCTGCGGGTGCTGCTGCTGGAGCAGGACGGCAGCGCGCTGGAGCGCGGCCTCGAGCGCGTTGCCGCCCACTACCGGGGCCGCGTCACCGCGGGCAAGCTGCCGGCGAAGGTGGCGGCGGCCCACGAGGCGCGGCTGTCGGCCACGCTGGACTGGGCGCGCCTGGCCGAAGACGACCTGGTGATCGAGGCAGTGTTCGAGGACCTGTCCGTCAAGCAGGCGGTGTTCGGCCGCATCGACGCCCACGCCCGGCCTGGCGCCGTGCTGGCCACGAACACCTCCTACCTCGACGTCGATGCCATCGCCGCGGCCACCGCGCGCCCGCAGGACGTGGTGGGCCTGCACTTCTTCAGCCCGGCGAACGTGATGAAGCTCGTCGAGGTGGTGCGCGGCGCGCGCACCACGCCCGAGGTGCTGGCCACGGCTATGGCCGTCGCCGCGGTGCTGGAGAAGCGGCCGGTGCTCACCGGCAACGCCTTCGGCTTCATCGGCAACCGCATCTACAACGCCTACCGCCGCCAGTGCGAGTTCATGCTCGAGGACGGCGTCTGGCCCGAGCAGGTGGACGACGCGCTCACCGGCTTCGGCTTTGCGATGGGGCCGTTCGCGGTGGCCGATCTGTCGGGCCTGGACATCGCCTGGCGCATGCGCAAGAGCCAGGCCGCGACACGTGACCCGCGCGAGCGCTACGTCGACATCCTGGACCAGCTGTGCGAGCAGGGCCGGCTCGGGCGCAAGACCGGTGCCGGCTACTACGCGTACCCGGGCGGCAAGCAGACGCGCACGAGCGATGCGACGGTGCGCGAAATCATCGAGCGCGCCAGCGCACGGTGCGGCATCGTGCGGAGAGCCCTGCCACCCGCGGAGATCCAGCGCCGGGCGCTGCTGGCGATGGTCAACGAGGCCGCGCTGCTGGTCGCCGAAGGCGTGGCCGCGCGTGCCAGCGACGTGGACGTCGTGCTGGTGCAGGGCTACGGCTTCCCGCGGTGGGAAGGCGGGCCGGTGTTCTGGGCGAGGCAGCAGGACCGGGCCGAGCTGGACAGCGACCTGCAGCGCCTGGCCGAAGCGGCCGGCCACGGTGCGGTGCGGGCCGATCTCGGCCCCCTGCTGTGTGATTGATCCGCGCGACGGATCTGCGCGACTCATTGCAACCCCTTTCACGGATCTTCCATGACCCGCTCGATCGAAGAAGCCTTCATCTGCGATGCCGTCCGCACCCCCTTCGGACGCTACGGCGGCGCGCTTGCCGGCGTGCGTGCCGACGACCTCGGTGCGCTGCCCATCCAGGCGCTGATAGCGCGCCACCCCGGCGCCGACTGGGCGGCGGTGGACGACGTGATCTACGGCTGCGCCAACCAGGCCGGCGAGGACAACCGCAACGTCGCGCGCATGAGCGCGCTGCTGGCAGGCCTGCCCGTCGAAGTGACGGGCACCACGCTCAACCGCCTGTGCGGATCTGGCCTGGACGCGGTGGGCACGGCGGCCCGCGCCATCAAGTCGGGTGAAGCCCGGCTGCTGATCGCCGGCGGCGTGGAGAGCATGAGCCGCGCGCCCTTCGTGATGCCCAAAGCCGAGAGCGCCTTCAGCCGCAGCGCCGCTGTGCAGGACACCACCATCGGCTGGCGCTTCGTCAACGGGCTGATGAAGCAGCAGTACGGCGTCGACTCGATGCCCGAGACGGCGGAGAACGTGGCCGACGACTTCCACATCGAGCGCGAAGCCCAGGACCGCATGGCCCTGGCCAGCCAGGTCAAGGCAGCCGCAGCCATCGCCGTCGGACACCTGGCGCGGGAGATCGTGCCCGTGACGCTGCCGCAGAAGAAGGGCGAGCCGGTCGTCGTCAGCCAGGACGAACATCCGCGCGCCACCACGCTGGAGGCGCTGGCCAAGCTGAAGGGCGTGGTGCGCGAAGGCGGCAGCGTGACGGCCGGCAACGCCAGCGGCGTGAACGACGGCGCCTGCGCGTTGCTGCTGGCCAGCGAGAAGGCCGCGAAGCGCCACGGGTTGACGCCTCGAGCCCGCGTGGTGGGAATGGCCGTGGCCGGCGTGGCGCCCCGCATCATGGGCTTCGGCCCGGCGCCCGCGGTGCGCAAGGTGCTGGACCGCACCGGCCTGAGCCTGGACCGCCTGGACGTCATCGAGCTCAACGAGGCCTTCGCCGCGCAAGGGCTGGCGGTGCTGCGCGACCTGGGTCTGGCCGAGGGCGACCCGCGCGTGAACCGCTGGGGCGGCGCCATCGCGCTGGGCCACCCGCTGGGCGCGTCGGGTGCGCGGCTGGTCACCACCGCCGTGAACCAGCTGCACACGCTCGGCGGCCGCTACGCCCTGTGCACGATGTGCATCGGCGTGGGCCAGGGCATTGCGCTCGTCCTCGAGCGCGTCTAGTCAGATCAAGGAGCAAGAGATGAAGGTGCTGGTCCCAGTGAAGCGGGTGGTCGACTACAACGTCAAGGTGCGCGTCAAGAGCGACGGCACCGGCATGGACATCGCCAACGTGAAGATGAGCATGAACCCCTTCGACGAGATCGCCGTCGAAGAGGCCGTCCGGCTGAAGGAGAGGGGCGTGGCGACCGAGATCATCGCCGTCTCCTGCGGTGTCATGCCCTGCCAGGACACCCTGCGCACGGCCATGGCGATCGGCGCCGACCGCGGCATCTTGGTCGAGACGGCCGAGGAACTGGAGCCGCTGGCGGTGGCCAAGTTGCTGCAACGTCTGGTCGAGCGGGAGCAGCCGCGCCTGGTGATCCTGGGCAAGCAGGCCATCGACGACGACTGCAACCAGACCGGCCAGATGCTGGCCGCGCTGCTGGGCTGGCCGCAGGCCACCTTCGCCAGCAAGGTCATCGTGGTGGGCGAGACGGTCACCGTCACGCGCGAGGTCGACGGCGGCCTTGAGACGCTGGCGCTGTTGCTGCCGGCCGTCGTCACCGCCGACCTGCGCCTGAACGAGCCGCGCTATGTGACGCTGCCCAACATCATGAAGGCCAAGAAGAAGCCGCTGGTCGTCGTCGGGTCGGCCGAGCTGGGCGTGGACGTGGCGCCGCGCATCCAGACGCTGAAGGTCGCAGAGCCGGCCAGGCGCAGCGCCGGCATCAAGGTGCCCGATGTGGCGGCTCTCGTGGCCCGGCTGAAGAACGAAGAGAAGGTGATCTGACCATGTCCATACCCGGAAGAATCCTCGTCGTGGCCGAACACGACCACGCCGCGGTCAAGGGCGCGACCCTAAACACCGTCACCGCAGCGCTGGCCTGTGCCGGTGAAGGCGCCGCGGTGCATGTGCTCGTCGCCGGCCACGAGGCCGCCGGCGCCGCCCGGGCGGCGGCGCAGATCGACGGCGTTGCCCGGGTGCTGCTGGCCGATGGCGAGAGCCTCGCCGCGCAGCTGGCGGAGACCGTCGCC
>CAZFET010000009.1:20874-24306 GCA_964517545.1 uncultured Burkholderiaceae bacterium | reverse complement strand
TCGTTGCCAGGACTTCGTCCTCTCCCGTCGCGTCCTCTGCGGCAAGTACATCATCGGCATGCAGGCGTCCGGTGCGAAGCAGTGAGACCAGGCGTGCTGGATCGGCACCGTCGCGGTACTCATAGCGAGTCGTCGTCAGGCAGCGCACGTAGTCGACGAACTGCGCAACCCGGTAGTTCATGGTGTAGGCGAAGCGTAGTGTGAGCCTTGCGATGCGACGTTGCTCCTGCGCCCGCGAGTCCGCGGCGAGATCGCGATGCAGCAAGACCCGCGACAGCGTGATTTCGTCGATCGCGTCGGTCTGAAAGCCCGCATGTAGATAGATCGATGGAGTCAAGGCGATCACCTGACGGCCGAGTGCACCTGCCTCGAGCGCGGCGCTCCCGCCGGACACGACGACCGCTTCAGACTGCTCGATGAGGGCCAACGTGCTGGCCGAGGCGGGGCTACCGCGGCAGTGCACACCCCTCTGGCGCGCCCACTCGACAAAGTGAGTCTCGGATCGCGCCCCATCGACGGCACCGATCCGTTCACCCCAGTTGGGATGACAGCGCAGCACGAGTTCATCCGGACGAAGCGCCAACCTCTCGATTACGGCGTCGTAGGCATTCAGCGTGTCGCCCCACGAAGATGCCCAGTCCCGATGCCCCCAGACCTCATTGCGGCTGCCCGGAAGCAAAAGGACTCTCCGGCGGCTGCTAGGGTGGGGCCAGTCCACGATCCTGGCCGATTGGTTGTATGCCCTCCACTCGCGTCCATTGCGCCGCAAGAACCTCGATGCCACGAGGGTCGCAGCACGAAGTGCCTGACGACGCGAGAGCGGCCGCTCCCGCCACTCGGCCATCAACCTGTGAATCTCGCCGAGGCCTAGGCAATTGTCGTTCGGTATCAATTGCAGACCATCGCCGAACCATGTCCGTTCGACCGAGACGAACGGAATGCCGGCGCTTCGCGCCGCCTCCATCACGCCGCGCGTTGCGTCCATGCGACCGTTGAACAGACAGAGGGCCTCGATGCGCTCTGTCTCGATCCATCGACGAGCTGCTCGATACGCGCGCTCGGTTGCGCCGCGGAGCCTGTTCGCGAACGCGGCGAACTCCGGACCGGTGAACTCGCTCGCCGTCTCGAACCGACCGAGCGTGGCCGCGCTGGAATGACACCAGCTGGATGCATCAGGGGGCAGATCGATCGATGGGTCGTCCAGTCGACCGATCGACTTCACATGCGCAGGTTCATAGGACCGGAGCCCGCCCAGACGGCACAGCGTGCAATGCACGAGACTGGAACGCGTCGGCCGCAACTCGCGCGTGTAGCACGAGTCGAGGTCTGCATCGCAGGTCAAGAACGCAGTCTCATGGCCTCCGTCGCGTGCAAGTGTTGCGAGGTAATGAAGGTGCTCCACATGGGGTCGCCACGCGTAGATGCTTGCGAATCCAATGCGCATGATCAACGTCGACTGTCAGAATTCGATCAAGGCATGTCGCACGGTCACATGCGACCCCTGAGAACGCGTGCGTACAGCGAGAGCGCGACATACGAGCCCGCGAGTACGGGCATGGCAAACGGATATGCCCATGCCCACCCGTTGCGACGAGCGGCGCGTCTCGGGACTGCCATGGCCTTGCGTGCCTGACGCCACTTCGCAGACGAAAGAGAACTCGGCAGCCGGCGGTAGGCGACGAGTGGAACCGGAATCCGGACCGCATCGATCGAGGATCTCTCGAGGAGTCGGAGCCACAGGTCGTAGTCTTCGACGGCAACCAGTGACTTCGCCGTGTCGAAACCGCCAACTTCAAGGACGTCCTCCCGACGACAAAGCACGCTGGAAGGCGCGACCCGGTTCTTGAGCAGCATCGCGGTATAGGTGACGGGATGCGCATTGCAATCGGCGGGCGCCGGATGCGCAAGACAAGTGGGCTGCGTGCCGTCGGCGAAGTCCTCGATGGCTGTGCAGATCAGCCGGGCGCCGGTGCGCCGAGCGACGACATGCTGCAGGCGCAGCTTGTCGGGATGCCAAAGATCGTCTGCGTCACACAGTGCTATCCACTGGGATCGGGCGGCAGCAATCCCTTCGTTGCGTGGGCCGGCAGGACCGCCGTAGTTCGAGGCGGTGCGAAGGAAGCGGACTCTTGGGTCATGGCGTGCGATCGCCATGACCTGATCTGCGGTATCGTCCTTCGAGCAGTCATCCACCACGATGACCTCGATGTCGACACCGCGCTGCGCGAGGATCGAGTCGATGGTGTCGGGCAGATAGCGCCGTGCATTGAATGCCGGAATCACGACCGACGTCATGGGTACGTCGCACTTCGAGCCCGTGCGGATGTTCGTGACTTGCGAATGATGCTGTTGGGTCACGCCAACAACTCCCACGACAATGGCGTGCCCGCTGCGACATCAGCGTTGACGCGCTTCCCCAGAACCACCTCGTAGAACTTTGGAGGCAGGCCGAACCCGGGTCGCACGATTCGCAAGTTCTCCGCGCTCAGCCGCTCCCCGGCCTTGATGTCGCGGGCGATGTACAACGTACGCCTGAAGACCCGCGACTTCTCTTCGACTGCAGAGCCGCCGTAGCTCACGCGACCGAGGCCCAGCCATGCGCGCTCCGTCTCCACGCGCAGCTGCCGGAACTCCTCCGGCTCCAGCGAGAACGCCGAGTCGACTCCCTCGGCCGCCCGGCGCAAGGTGAAGTGCTTCTCCACCATCACCGCGCCCATCGCCACGGCTGCCACGGCGACGCCGCAGCCCATCGTGTGGTCGGACAGTCCGACTTCGCAGCCGAAAGCCTCGCGCATGTTCGGGATCGTGCGGACGTTGCTGTTCTCCGGCGTGGCGGGGTAGGTGCTCGTGCACTTGAGCAGCACGATGTCGCGGGCGCCGGCGTCGCGCGCCGTGCGCACGGCCTCGTCGATCTCGGCGGCCGTGGCCATGCCGGTGGAGATGATCATCGGCTTGCCGGTGCGCGCGACGCGGCGGATCAGCGGCAGGTCGGTGTTCTCGAACGACGCGATCTTGTATGCGGGGACGCCGAGCGACTCGAGGAAGTCGACCGCGGTGTCGTCGAAGGGGGTGCTGAAGCAGTGCAGGCCGCGCCGCGCGGCGCGTTCCATGATCGGGCGGTGCCAGTCCCATGGCGTGTGCGCCTCTTCGTACAGTTCGTAGAGCTGCCGCCCCTTCCACAGGCTGCCGGGGTCGTCGATCACGAAGCCCGGTGCTCGCACGTCGAGCGTCATGGTCTCGGCGGTGTACGTCTGCAGCTTGATGGCGTCGGCACCCGCTTCTGCGGCGGCGTCGACGATCGACAGTGCGCGGTCGAGCGACTGGTTGTGGTTGCCGGACATCTCGGCAATCAGGTACGGTCGGACGTGCGTGCCGATCTCGCGGTCGAGGATGCGGATCATGGGTCAGGCCTTTTCGATGCGGATGTTGTAC
>CAZFET010000009.1:17288-20864 GCA_964517545.1 uncultured Burkholderiaceae bacterium | reverse complement strand
GTACTTCTGGCCGCGATACTCGAAGTGAGCGGGATAGCGGTCGGGGTCGGCAATGCGCAGGAGGTCAAAGAACTCGGCGAGTGGACGCGTCGGGTCGATGCGGCTGTCGGCGGGCGTGCGACGTGGGTAGTAGGTGGGCTCGCCGACCTGGGCGACGGGGCGCGCGTGGTCGCAGTGGTCGAGCGCCCAGTCCATCAGCTCGATCTCTGCGTCGAAGAGCGCGCGATGGATCTCGTCGTGCAGTTCGGTGCCATCGAAGCGAAGCTCCTTCTGCTGCCAGATGTCGCCGCTGTCGAGCGCGTCTTCCGCGTTCAGCAGCGTCAGGGTGATGCGGTCCGCGCCCTCGAGGATCTGCCACACGTGCGGCGACATGCCGCGCCCCTTCGGCAGGGCACTGGCGTGCAGCACCAGCGTGTGCCGGAACGTGTCGCGCACGGCCTTGCCGATGATCTGGTGGCACGAGACGAGAAAGAGGAAGTCGCCGCCGCCGAGCTCGCGCCAGTCTCGGGCGATGCGCACGCGCGCGTCGGCGCCGCGTCGCTGCGCCCAGCGCTCCAGCCAGGGGTTTACCGGGTGGCGTGTGTCGGTGCAGAGGATGCTGACGTCGAACATGATTCGATCAAGAAGGTGGCGACTCGCGCGGCGCCTTGTCCGTCGACCAGTCGTTGCGCGCGCTCGCAAAGGGCGCGGCGCAGTTCGGGTTGTCCGATGAGCGAGCGGCACTCGGCACCGATGGCCGCTTCTGTGGGTTCGCACACCCGCAAGACACCCAGGCCCTGCAAAGGCTCCAGCACGGCCCGCTGGTTCGATGCGACGGCTGCGGCCGCCGTGGGTGCCCCGATGCAGCACCGCTCCCACGTCGCGCCGCCGCCGGCGCCGATCTGGAGGTCGTGACGTGAGAAGAACTCGTGCAGCGACGGCAGGTCGAGGCTCAGCGTCGTGCGCTCGTCACCGGCCACCGTGCGCTGCAGCTCGCCCAAGCGCGGGCTCTCGCGCGTGGTGACGATCTCGATCGGTCCGTCGAAGCCGACGATTTCGCGGCACGCTCGCCAGGCCACGGCGCTGAAGCCCCCGGCATCGGCGCCGCCCATGAAGATGCCGATGCTGCGAACGTCGGCGTGGAAGTCGTAGCGCGGCGCCGTGCCGTACGCCGGCCCGAGCAGCGCGAAGCGCGGTCCCCCGAGGATCGGCGTTCCGGTCGCGAGCCGTGAGCCGTACTTGCGGCGGTGGTCGTCACAGTGGTTGTGGTCGATCAGCACGTCCGCATGCAGCGGCCGGTCGGCCACGTCGTCGATGACGGCCAGACGTGCACCGGTGGCGTCGGCCACTTGTCGGTGCCAGTCGGCGTCGAACGCGTAGTGATCGACGACGAGCCAGTCACACCGCCGGTCTGCGAGCGCGGCGACGGTCTGCCGCACGTCGAGTGCCGCATCGACTTCCGCCCAGTGCCCGTGAGGTACCTGTGAAGAAGGCATCGACCCCGTCGGCCGTGGCAGTACGAGGATGTCGAATCCCGCTGTGGCCACCATGCCCCGCACGTCGACGCCGAGGTCGCGTGCCACGAACACCACGCGCGCGCCCGTGGCCGCCAGCGCGTGCGCCAGCGACAGGCAGCGCTTGACGTGACCCAGGCCGATGGCCGGGGATGCGTCGACGCGGAAGGCCACCAGCACCGGTGAGCCCTCAGCGCACCTTGAACAGGGGCACGGGCACGTCGCAGCGCAGCGACTGGCGCAACGTGCCAGTGTCGAGTGCGCGGCCGATCATCGGCAGCACGTCGGCGTAGACGGCAAGCAACTGCCGCACGTCGGCCTCGCTGTGCGCGTAGCTCACGTTGTGCGTGCCGACCGAGAGGATGCCGCGTTGCAGGATCTCCTGCATCCACAGCGTCTTGATCTCGAAGGACGTGGCGCCCCGCGCGTCGCGGATGTTGAGGAAGCTCCATGTCGGATCGCCGCTGACACTGAACACGTCTTCGAGTCCGCACTCGCGGACAATGCGCTCGGCCCCGTCCTTGATGGCTTGGCCTCGGGCACGCAATGTCTGCACCACCGGCTCGCGGCGAAGCTTCTGCAACGTGGCCTTGGCTGCCGCCAGAGACAGCGCCTCGCCGCCAAACGTGAACGAGAAGAAGATCTCCTCCATCAGCTTCATCACGTCGCGCCGGCCCACGACGGCCGACACCGGATACCCGTTGGCCAGGCCCTTGCCGAAGGTCGCGAGGTCTGGCGTGACGCCATACAGCTCCTGCGCGCCGCCATTGGCGAAGCGAAAACCGGTGATCGTCTCGTCGAACACGAGCAACGCGCCGTGCCGATGTGCCAGGGTCTTGAGTCCCTCGAGGAAGCCTGGCGCCGGCGCCACCACGTTCGTGGGCTCCACGATGACCGCGGCGAACTGATCGCGGTGCTGCTCGAGCAAGCGCTCGAGCGCGGCGAGGTCGTTGTACGCAAAGGAGTGCGTGAGGTCTCGCGTCGCCTGGGGGACGCCGCGATGTCGAGCGGTCGAACCGATGTACCAGTCCTGCCAGCCGTGGTAGCCGCAGACCGCGACGCGATCGCGTCCGGTGTACGCGCGTGCGAGGCGGATGGCCCCGGACGTCGCGTCCGAACCATTCTTGCCGAAGCGGACCATTTCGGCGCAGGGCACCATCTCGCAGATCAGTTCAGCGACCTCGGCCTCGATCGGGTGCGGCAGCGAGAAGATGACGCCGGCATCGAGCTGCTCGCGCACGGCGGCGGTGACGTCGGGGTCGTTGTAGCCGAGCGTGACCGAAGCCAGGCTGTTGACGAAGTCGATGTACTCGTTGCCGTCGATGTCCCACGCCCGCGAGCCTTGGGCGCGCTGGATGAAGTAGGGTGATACGCCGTGCGGGTACTGCGTGCGGCTCTTGCTGAAGGTCTGGCTGCCGAGCGGGATGGTGCGCTCGGCGCGGGCGAGGTAGTGCTCCGATGCCTCGAACGATCGCATAGAAGGCTCCTTATGCGGGCTCAGGGGCTGCGGCAGGTGCTGCCGCCAGCTGTGACGATGGTGGGCGGAGACGAGCGGTGCGTCTCCAGGTTCTCGGCTGGCACATGGACGGAGAGCCGATCGATCTCGATGGCGCCCGCTACCTCGGATGCGAAGGATGCATGCGGAGAGAAGATGATGATCCCGATGTCGGTGTTCCAGTCACGCAGCGCGTCGACTGCCGTGATGTCACACCCATAGGTGTCCGCGCGATTGGCGCTACTGCCGAGGCACACGTACTCACGGTCGTCTGCGCGTAGGTACAGGACATCCTCACGCCATCGCGTCGGGGCTGGTGACGTCTCCAGCACCTGCCCGGACAGCATGTAGTTCACAAATCGTACGTCGAGGGCGTCGGCCGGGCTCGTTCGCGTCTGAAGCCACAAAGTCAACCGGGCATCGTGTGGCAACTTCAGTCCGGGTGCCCGCCAACGCACGTTGATCTGGGCATTGCGCAAGTCGAGCGGGCGAGCGCCCTGGGACACGGCAGGGATGATCCCGTCGGTAGACCAGTCCCGGTGATAGGCAAGTGCGACGAGGTGAAGGTAGCCGAGGCCTGGTGGGGCA
>CAZFET010000009.1:15423-17265 GCA_964517545.1 uncultured Burkholderiaceae bacterium | reverse complement strand
GGTTCTCGTCGACCCACCATGGCGCGGCAGAGACTGCATAGTCGGTACCGTCAGGGTCGATGCGCCCCTCGAGCGGGCGGCACTCGATGGGATCGATGGAAGGATAGTGGAGCCAACTGCGCGCGCTTGCGGCATCGAAGCTCGTGGAGTAGACCTCTGCGAGGCGGTTCCCAGGGTCCTCCCCTCCGCCACAGGCAACGAGCATCAGCCCGCACAGGCCGGCCATCAGGCCGCGCCACGCCGTGCGTTGCTGCTCGCGACGCAGACGCGCGATCCCTTGCCAGAGCGTCGACAGGTTCGTCATCCGTTGTCGCCATCGAGTGAGTCGGCGGGCCCATGCGTCGACAGGTTCGCCGCTGGTACGCTTATCTCGAGGTGGTCGAGCTCGATTGCGCCAGCAATCTCGGTTGCGTGAGCGGGATCCTCGAAGAAGATCACGAGCCCTATGTCGGTATCCCAGTCGCGCAGTGCCTGTAGAGGACCCACGTCACATCCATACATGTCCGTGCGGTCAGGGTTGCTCCCAAGGCACGCGTAGTCGTCCATGGCGGTCGTCAGCACGATCTCGTCCTCCTGCCAGCCGCCCGGCTCAGCTGCGGGCTGCAGTGGCTGACGAAGGTTGATGAAGTTGACATATCGAGGTTCCTGCGAATCGGAGACGGGCACTCGCGACTGAAACCACAGGGCGAGCTGCGCCTCTGCCGGCAGCCGCAAGTCGCGCGCACGCCACCGGATGGCGATCTGCGCATTGCGCAAGTCCATCGGCTGGCTGCCGCTGCCGATGTCGGGAATCTCGCCGAACAGCGGAAATCCGCGGTGGTACGCAAAGGCCACGAGGTGCAGATAGCCGAGGCCAGGAGGCGCGTGATTTGGATCCGTCCACCACGGCCCTTCCGACACGGCATAGTGGTTCCCATCGGACTCGTGTCGAACCTCGAGCGGCGTAGGTGCAACCTGGGGGCCTTGAGGGTAGTGGAGCCAGTTCTTCGCTTTTTCCTCGCTGAAGTCCGTCTCGTAGATGGACACGAAGACCGGCCCGGACAGCCCATCTGGCTCGGCGCCGCTGCCGCCCCCGCCGCAACCACCGACAGTCGCAAATGCGCAGAGCACAGCGAAAACCGTCGACCATGGGCGGCGTATGGCACGGCGGTGGATCGAGTCGCGTGGTTCATGATGCGCGTGGATGGGTACTGCTTTCATCCGAATACAAGAGGTCCTACTGCAGTTTCAACGGTGTCAGCCACTTCCCAAGCAGCTGGAGATGCTCTGGTCGTCCATCGAGGATGAAGTGATCGCGCCGAACTCCCTCGACCGTGAACCCGGCACGCTCGAACGCCTTGCGGCTGCCGACGTTGCTGGCATAGCAGCCAGCGGTGAGCTTGCGCAGCGAGAGCTGGTTCTGCGCGATGGCGGAGATCGCCAGCAGCGCGCTGCTGGCGATGCCGCGCCCCCAGGCATCGGGCTCGCCGACCAGGATGCCGACTTCGCCGAGGCCGTGCCGTCGGTCGATGGGCGCGAGCTTGACGTTGCCGACGTGGCGGCCGCCGGAGCCAACACCGTCTCCTCGGAGGTGTTCCTGACCCTCGCCCGGTGACGACCGCGGCGTCGTTGAATGAGCTGACCGAGAGGCGGCTGCGGTCATTCTGGGCTCGCCCAGAAGCCTACGTACCCGTCTGGGCGTGCCCAGAAGCGTCGACGACGATCGCATGCTCGGCGCTGGCAGCGACGTCCCTCTGTGACACACCCCCTTGCGATGATGCCGGCATGGCTACGAACGCGACACTGATCATCTCGTGCGACACCTGCTGCATGCGGGCCACAGCAACGTGCGCCGACTGCGTC
>CAZFET010000009.1:14980-15413 GCA_964517545.1 uncultured Burkholderiaceae bacterium | reverse complement strand
AGCGTGTCGCTGCGGATGCCGAGGAACAGCGTGCCGGGGTCGGCCCGGCACTGGCGCACGAACTCGCGCGTGCTGTCCAGCGTGTGCTCGACGAACCGGCTCTCGAGGTATCGGTTGACGCGCGGGTCGTTGAGCCAGCGCACGTAGTCGGGGCTCACGTGGCCGGTCTCGAGCAGGAACAGCTCGACGTCGCCGTGGCGCCATTCGGGGGTGGTCGGCAGCTCCATCACGTCTCCATCCGGATGGGCACACCCGCATTGCGGATGTGCGCGCGCGTCTGCATGGGGTTCTGGTCGCGGAAGCAGAAGAACGTGCCAGCGGCCACGCCTTCGGCTCCACCGAGCCTGAAGCCTTCGGCGAAGTGCTCGGCCAGCCCGCAGCCGCCGGAGACGATCACGGGCACGGGCACGGCCTCGGCTACCCCACGTGACGC
>CAZFET010000009.1:13755-14970 GCA_964517545.1 uncultured Burkholderiaceae bacterium | reverse complement strand
CGCCTGTGCCGTCGCGATCCGCATCCGTGAGCAGCAGTTCGCCGGCACCGCGGTCGACGACTTCGCGTGCCCATGAGACGAGACTCTTGTCTGTGGGCGTGGCGGCGTGATCGCGCATCACCGCCAGGCGGCCATCGTCCAACGTGCGGAAGTCGATCGACACGACGACGCACTGGGCGCCGAAGCGGTGGGCGGCCGCCGTCACCAGCCCGGGTTCGTCGATCGCAGCCGTGTTGATGCTCACCTTGTCGGCACCGCACTCCAGCAAGGTGCCGAAGTCCTCGATCGAGCGGACACCACCTCCCACGGCGAGCGGCATGAAGGTCTCGCTCGCGAGGCGCCCGATGAGCGACAGCATGACCTCGTCGTCGCGAATCGGGGTGCCGTCGATGTTGAGCACGATCAGCTCGTCAGCGAGCTGCGCCTCGTAGATCTTGGCCTGCGACACGGCATCACCGACGTCGATGGCCTCGCGGTAGCCGCGGGTGGTGACGAGCACCGGCCGCACCGTACGGCCGAGCGGGCGATGCTTGATGAGCAGCTTGGGGATGAGGCGCTTCTTGACCATCGTCGGCTCACGCTGCGGCGCGCGACAGTTCGAGGAACCCCCGCAGGAACCGCATGCCTGCGGTCTGGCTCTTCTCAGGGTGGAATTGCGCGGCGACGACATTGCCGTGGCGCAGGGCGGCGGTGAACTGCCTGCCGTGCGTGCACGCCGCGAGTCGTCGGCCGTGGGTGGGCACGTCGAGCGCGAACGAGTGGTCGAAGTAGAAGTCGGCTTCGCTGCCGGCGGCGAAGTCGCCGAACGCCTCATCGAAGCGAACGTTGTTCCACCCCACGTGCGGGACGCGGATCTCGGTGGTCGCCGCCTCCTTCGCACGCACAGTCCCGCCGGTCCAGCCGAGGCCCTGCTGCCGGCCGAGCTCCTCGCTGCAGTCGGCCAGCAGCTGCATGCCCACGCAGATGCCGAGCATCGGGCGGCGCTCCCGAAGGGTCCAGGTCATGAGCGCGGGCAGCAAGCCGCTCGCGCGGAGCCGGTCGGCACAGAAGCCGAAGGCACCGACCCCGGGCAGCAGCAGATGCGTCGCGTGCTCGATGTCGGCGGGGGACGTCACGCGGATCGCGGACGCGCCGACGTGCTCGATGGCATTCACGATCGAGCGAATGTTGCCGGCCTGGTAGTCGACGACGCCGACGATGGCGGAGCCGTGCATC
>CAZFET010000009.1:0-13745 GCA_964517545.1 uncultured Burkholderiaceae bacterium | reverse complement strand
GATAGGACTTCGTCGTTCCAGGAGAGACGGCGTTGTTGAACGTGAAGTCGTCGGCGATCGTGAACGTGACCGGATTTGCGTTCGGGCCTGTCACGGTCCCGCCGGCGAGCAGGATGTCCGCCCCGTCGAAGTCGCCGACGACGCCGACGATGGCGGAGCCGTGCATCGTCACTTGGCGGGGACCGCGGCGTTCTTGCGGGCGCGCCAGCGCGCCAGCAACTCGTCGGCGTCGATGCGTGCCATTGCGCCGTCCCTCGTCCAGCGGTCGAAGTCTGCCATCCGCTTGCCGGGCCGGGTCGCCGCCGGATCGTGCTCGTACGGCGACACCTGATGACTCATCGCGATCTCGAGGAATTCGGCTTCGGTGAGACCGACGAAGTCCAGGAACAGGTCCAGACTCGGCGGACGGCGGCCTTCGTACTCCGCCACGAGATGGTCCCCCTGCTCCTTCGTCATGCGACCGTTGCGCACGTCGAGCGCCACGAGGTGCGACGGACGCGAGTAACCGCGCTTGATGTACTTGATGTAGTCGCGCACCCCCTGCATGTAGCACTCGATCTTCTCGTAGTCGTACTGAGGTGGCACGTTCTCGACCTGGTCTCCGCGCCAGCCGAGCTCGCGCTGGATGACCTCGGACTGCATCTTCACGTCCCACGGGATGTACGAGCCCAGACAGACCGAGCGATAGTTCAGCGCGCGCAGCTCCTTCAGTGGCGGGTATGAGTAGGGCTTCAGATCGCGCGGATCGACCGCACCCCCCAGGCGGACGTACATGTCGTCCGCGCTGATGCCGAGGTTGACGTACCGGTTGAAGCGCTTCTCATCGACTTCTTCTTTTTGGTTGTAGCTGAAGTACGCGGTGTACTCGGCCGACGGCTCGCCCCAGAAGATCAGCGGCACCTTCTTCTCGATCGCGATCCACATCGGATACGAGAAGATGCCCGTGTGGCAGTGCCAGCAGAAATCGCCCTTCTCGAGAAAGGACTGCAGCATCAGCTTCTGCACGACCTTCCAGTTCGGCGTGAAGGTCATGATGTCCACGCCGAGCCGGCGAACGGTGCGCTTGACGTTCTCTTCGAGATTGGGTCGGAGGAATCCGTGGTCGAAGCGCACGACGAGCGGCTTGATCCCGAATTCCTTGACCAGGTAGTACAGAGTCCACGTGCTGTCCTTGCCGCCGCTGAACGGCACGATGCAGTCGTAGTCGTACTTGCCGCGGTGCTCTTCGATCAGCTCGCTGAGGGCCTTGCGGTTCGCCGTCCAGTCGATCTTGCCCTGCTTGAACTCGTGCTGTCGGCAGATGTTGCACACGCCTTCGGCGTCGAAGGCAATCGTCTCGTGCGTTTCGGGAAGTCCGCAGCGGGTGCAGCGCTTCATGAAGCTCTCCGTCGGTTGTTCAAGTCGAGGATGGGTCGCGGCCGGACATTGGCGCGAGCGGCGCGCCGGCGATCAGCGACGCGGCGAGGCCTTCGTTGCGGGCGTGCGGGTTGAGCGTCAGCACGTCGCGATCGGCATCGAGGGCGCGCAGCATGTCGAAGTAGTCGAACTCGCCGCCGGGCGGAAGGCGCGACACGAGGCGGCGCACCGCCGCCAGGTCGTCTGCGTAGTCGACCGTGAGCCGCAGGTGCGACGCGTCGAACAGGCCGCGGTGATTGGTGCGGCGCAGTGGCGCCCCTTCGCTGCGCATCCAGAGTGTCACGTGTTCGCGCTCCGGCGCCCGACCGGCTTCGCGTGCCGCGCGCTGGAGTGTGGCGGCCGTGAAGCACTCGCAGTCGAGCCCGTCCGGGTAGCTGGGCGGATCGATGTTGCTCGCGTAGTCGGCGTCCGTCGAACGGCGCAGGGCTATGACGGCATCGACGACTCCGGGGTCGATGAGCGGACAGTCACCGGTGAGTCGCACGTACTCGTCGGCGACGTGCCGGCCGGCGGCCTGCGCGTAGCGGTTCAGCACGTCGTGAAGATCGCCGCGGAACGCCGGCACACGGTGCGCAGCGAGAGCTTCGACCAACGGGTCGTCGCTCGGGTCGGTGCTCGTCACGACCACGACGTCGTCGAGGAGCCGGGCTCGCCGTGCGCGTTGAACCATGTAGACGATCGATGGCACTCCGTCGATGAGCTCCAGCACCTTGCCCGGCAACCTGCTGCTGGACATGCGTGCCTGAATGAGTGCGATGCAGCGGCTCATGCGGCGACCTTCCAGGTTCGGGGGTCGATGACGCTGCCGTCCTGGGTTGCCAGCTCGGGCGCCGTCAGTGCCGGCGCGGCGCGCCAGGCGTCGACGATGGCCTCGAGTTGCGCGAGGGAGTCGACGCCCACCACGCAGTGCGACACGCCGACGAAGCCTTTCACGATGCCCAGCGCGGCCGTCAACGGCGCGAGGCCGCGTTCGGCACGCCAGGCGTGCCAGCGTCGAAGGGCCGCGCCGGCCTGCGGGAGTCTTGCCAGGGCGTCGCTCTCCGGCATGAGCAGCAATCCCTGAAGAAACGCCGAGCGCAGATGCAGGCCGGGCAAGGCGAAGCCCGTCGCTGCCGTGCCGAGCTGCGTGACGCGCTGGTCCAGCGCATTGCCCGGCAGTTGGGCAAGTGCGATGGGAAACCGGGTACAGAGTCGCCCGAGCGTGTCGGGGTCGTAGACCGAGACGCCGAGCGACTCGATGCCCAACTCGGCGCAGGCGTCGGACGCAGCCCGCCACAGGCTGTCGCCGCCGGGTTCGAGGAGGTCGTCGGCGCGATGAAAGAGCAGCGCTTCGAGAGTTGCACCGAGCCGTTCGCGAGAGTGGCGCACCTGCGCTCGCGCCCAGCGGGCGATCGCACCGGCACCCGCAAGGCCCTGCGACCGTGGCGGCAGCTTGCTCACGACGCGGAAGTCCAGTCCGTCCATTAGTTCGAGCAGGCGCTGTTCGATGTCGCCATAGGCCGCGGCGGTGTCGAGCACCCGGATGCCGCGGGCGTGCGCGTGTCGCAGGATGTCCCGGGCTTCCCCGGGCGGCACCGCGGTGCCTCGCCCTGCGATGCCGTATTGCAGGCCGAACTGGACGGTACCGAGCGCAAGTTCCATCGCCACGCCCTCAGCGCGACACCCCGAGCGCGCCTCGCAGCACCTCGACGACGCGATCCTGCCGAGCCTCGGAGAGACCGGGGAACAGCGGCAGCGAGATCGCCTGTGCGTAGTAGGCCTCGGCCGCAGGGAACTGGCCCGGCTGGAAGCCGAGGCGGCGATAGTGGGGCTGCGTGTGGATCGGGATGTAGTGCACGTTCACGCCGATGCCGGCCTCGCGAAGGGCGGCAAACACTTCCGCTCGCGAGGGTGTGCCACGACCTGGAAGCAGTTCGATGGCATAGAGGTGCCAAGCCGAGACGCGGTCGGGCTGGCGGGCCGGCAGCCGCAGCGGAAGGCCGTCGAGCAGCCGGTCGTACCGGTCGGCGAGCGCCGTTCGGCGGGCCTGCATGTCGGCGAGCCGCTGCAGCTGCGAATGGCCCAGCGCGGCCTGCAAGTCCGTCATGCGGTAGTTGAAGCCGAGCAGCTGCTGCTCATAGACCCACGGGCCCTCGGGCACCGACTGCAGCATCGCCGGCTCGCGGGTCATGCCATGCGATCGCAGCAGCCGCAGCTTCTGCGCCAGGGCATCGTCGCGGGTGGTGAGGAGGCCTCCCTCGGCCGTGGTGACGACCTTGACCGCATGGAAGCTGAAGACGGATGCGTCCGCCCATGCACTGCCGACGGGACGACCGAGATAGGTCGCGCCGGTGGCGTGCGACGCATCCTCGAGGACCGAGAAGCCGTACTGGTCGGCGAGCGCCCTGATCTCGCGCAGGTCCGCCGGCAAGCCGGCGAAGTCGACCGGAATGACCACGTGGGGGAGGGTGCCGCGACGGTCGGCGTCGTGCAGTTTCGCCCGCAACGCATCGACCGACATGTTGCGGGTGGCAGGATCGATGTCGACGAAGTCGACTTCGGCACCGCAGTAGAGCGCGCAGTTGGCCGAGGCGAGGAAGCTGTTGGGGCTCGTCCAGACGCGACTTCCCGGGCCGACGCCGAGCGCGAGGCAGCCGATGTGCAGTGCGGCCGTCGCGTTCGACACGGCCACCGCATGCGGGACCTCGTGCCGCGCGGCGAACGCCTGCTCGAACTGCGCCACGGCAGGGCCCTGCGTGAGGTACTCGGAGCGCAACACGCGCACCACCGCCTCGACGTCCGAGTCGTCGATGTCCTGGCAGCTGTAGGGAATGAAGTCCACGTGGGGCACTCGCGGGTCCGGTCAGTCGATGTGCTGGCCGATCACGTGCTGCTCGATCAGAGCCTTCAACTGGGGCGGCGTCAGGAACTCCGGGTTGCTGCCGCTGTTGTACGAGAAGCCCGCCTCGACGCGACGCGCATCGTGGCGTGCGCAGTACTCCTCGACGGAGTAGGCGCCGTTCGAAGGAAGGATCGCGTAGTACCGGCCCAGGTCGACCGTGTTCGGACTGTCGCTGGCCGTGATCATCTCCTCGTGGATCTTCTCGCCGGGGCGGATGCCGACGACCTCGATCCGGCACTCGGGCCCCACCGCCTGCGCCAGGTCGGTGATCCGGTACGAGGGGATCTTCGGCACGAGCACTTCGCCGCCGAGCGCGTTCTCGAGCGACCACAGCACCATCTCGACCCCTTCCTGGAGCGAGATGTTGAATCGGGTCATGCGCGTGTCCGTGATCGGCAGCACCCCGGTCTTGCGTCGCTCGAGGAAGAACGGGATCACCGAGCCGCGGCTGCCCATCACGTTGCCGTAGCGCACGACGCTGAAGCGGATGTCGCGGCTGCCCTTGATGTTGTTGGCCGCCACGAAGAGCTTGTCGGAGCAGAGCTTGGTGGCGCCGTACAGGTTGATCGGCGCCGCGGCCTTGTCGGTCGACAAGGCGACCACGCGCGACACGCCGGCGTCGAGGCAGGCCTCGACGAGGTTTTGCGCGCCGAGCACGTTGGTCTTGATGCACTCGAAGGGGTTGTACTCCGCGGCCGGAACTTGCTTGAGTGCAGCGGCATGCACGACGACGTCGACGCCTTCGAGGGCCCGGCGCAGGCGGGCCTCGTCACGGATGTCGCCGATGAAGTAGCGCAGTCCTGGATAGTCGCGGTCCGAGAACACCTGCGACATCTCGAACTGCTTGAGTTCGTCGCGCGAGTACACGACCAGCCGGCGGATGCCCGGATACCGCTCGAGTACGGTGCGCACGAACGCCTTGCCGAAAGAGCCGGTGCCGCCGGTGATGAGGATGGACTTGTCGTCGAGCATCTTGTGTTGGTCTCTTGGTGTCGGGTTGGGCGCGCAGTGGCCGTCGCGGTTCAAGGCCCGGGAGCCTGGTCGAGCTCGCTTCGCAGGACCTCGATGGTCCGCTGCAGCGCTTCGTACTCCGCTTCCTTGCGCGCGAGGAACGATCGGGTGAGCCTCAGCTTCTCGCGCAAGCCGGTGGGCGTGAGCACATACGCGTACGCCAGCTTGCGGTCGCTGCGGCGGAAATTGCGTGCCTTGACGAGGCCCTTGTCGAGCAGCGCGTGCAACACGTAGTGGGTCTTGCCCAGGCTCAGCCCGAGCGCCTTCGACAGGTCGCGCTGCGACAGCGCGGGTTGCTGTGCCAGAAGCCGCAAGGCCGCGAGCCGGGCCGCTTCGGAATCGGCCGGGCTCGGGGCGACGGGGTCGGTCGTGTGCGGTTCCTGCTGCATGCGTTCACGCGATGAACGCGCGAGTGTAACGCCGGCCGCGCACCAGGGCCGTGCCGCCGTTGCCAACGGTTGCACCAGCGTGCAGCGGGCTCAGGAAAAAGTCTCGCTGCCGACCAACGGGCCGGCAGCGGCGTCCCTGGGTGCGAGGACGGCGCCGACGTCGGCGACCGGCCACGCAATGCCGACCTCCGGGTCGTCCCAGCGCAGCACGCGTTCTGCGTCGGCAACGCGATGGTGCGTGACCTTGTAGAGCACGTGCGTGTCCTCCTCGAGCACCAGGAACCCGTGCGCGAACCCCGGCGGGATCCACAGCTGCCGGTGGTTGTCGCCGCTCAGTTCGACGCCGACCCAGCGGCCGAACCGGGGGCTCGATCGGCGCAGGTCGACGGCGACGTCGAACACGCGTCCGCAGACCACGCGCACCAGCTTGCCCTGCGCGTGCGGTGGCAGCTGGTAGTGCAGGCCGCGCAACACGCCGCGGCGTGAACGGGAGTGGTTGTCCTGCACGAAGCGCACTTCTCGGCCGACGGCCCGATCGAAGTCGCGCTGGTTCCAGCTCTCCATGAAGAAGCCGCGCTCGTCGACATGGACCTCGGGCTCGACGACGAGCACCTCGGGCAGGGCGGTGGGGGTGACCTTCATCGCGGCACTTCCCGCTGTACTTCCTGCTGTACATCCCGCGGCACGTCCTGCTGCACGTCCCGCTGGCCCTGCGTGGCCTCTTGCGCCGGCCTTGGTGCCGCCGCAAAGGCCTCGGCGAGCGTGCGCTGCACGCCGGCCTGCCAGGGCGGCAGGTGCAGGCCGAAGGCGCGGCGGAGCTTGCCGGTGTCGAGCCGCGAGTTCAGCGGGCGCGGCGCCGCGCCTTTGCGCTCGTGGCTGCTCACCGCGGCGATCGCGCCGTCCGCCGTGCGCACGGGCAGGCCTTGCGCACGCGCCCAGGCGACGATCAGGCACGCGCAGCCGTGCCAGCTGGTCTCGCCGGACGCCGCCACGTGGTAGGTGCCGCCGAGCTCGGGGCGATCGAGCACGGCTCGCAGCGCGTGCGCGGTGACGTCGGCCACGAGTTCGGCGCTCGTGGGTGCGCCGACCTGGTCGGCCACCACGGCCAGCCGTTCGTGTTCGAGCGCGAGCCGCACGATGGTCTTCACGAAGTTGTCGCCGCGCGCGGAGTGGACCCAGCTCGTGCGCAGCAGCAGGTGGCGCGCGCCGCTGCGGCGCACGGCGTCCTCGCCGGCCAGCACGCTGCGCCCGTATGCGTTGAGCGGCGCCGGCACGGCGTGCTCGTCGATCGGCGCGCTGCCTCGGCCGTCGAACACATAGTCGCTGCCGTACTGCACGTACCAGGCCCCGAGTTCGGCGCAGGCCGCGGCCAGCGCCGCGGGGGCCTCGGCGTTGACGGCGAACGCGGCGTGCGGTTCGTGCTCCGCGCGATCGACTGCGGTGTGGCCCGCGGCGTTGACCACCACGTCGGGCGCAGCGTCGCGCACGCGGGCGACCGCGAGGTCCGGCCGCGCGAGGTCGGCGCCGTCGCGCCCATGCGCCTCGACCTCGCCCAGCAACGCGAGCGCGCGCTGCAGCTCCCAGCCGATCTGGCCGTCCTTGCCGAGGAGGAGGATCTTGAGCGGCATGGTGCGCGGTCTGCTCGTCGGGGCTCGATGGTGTCGATCGGGTGTCGCTCGAGGGCGTGGCGCGGTGAAGGCCGGTCGGGGACGGCGGCTCAGGAGCGGCCGTAGTGCGACGCGAGCCAGTCGCGGTAGGCGCCGCTGCGCACCTCGGCCGTCCACTGCGGATGCTCGAGGTACCAGCGCACGGTGGCGCGCGAGCCCGACTCGAAGCTCTCGGCGGGTCGCCAGCCGAGCTCGCGCTCGATGCGGCCGGGGTCGAGTGCGAGACGCCGCTCGTGGCCCGGGCGGTCGGCGACCGGTTGCACGAGGCGCCCATAGGGGCCGGCCGGGTCGGGCCGCATCTCGTCGAGCAGCGCGCACACCGCGTGCACCACCTGCAAGGTGCTGCGCTCGCAGCGCGCGCCGACGTGATAGGTCTCGCCGATGCGGCCGCGCGCGAGCACCTCGCGCAGCGCGCGGCAGTGGTCGCGCACGTAGAGCCAGTCGCGCGAGTGCCGGCCGTCGCCGTACACCGGCAGCGGCTGCCCGGCCAGTGCCTGCACGATGACCAGCGGGATCAGCTTCTCCGGGAACTGACGGGGCCCGTAGTTGTTGCAGGCGTTGGTCACGATCACCGGCAGGCCCCAGGTGTGGTGCCAGGCGCGGACCAGGTGGTCGGCGGCCGCCTTGCTCGCGGCGTACGGGCTGCCGGGGGCATAGCCGCTCGATTCGTAGAACGGCCGGTCGTCGGGGCCGAGCCGGCCGTACACCTCGTCGGTGCTCACGTGCAGGAAGCGGAACGCCGCGCGCTCGCGCTCCGGCAGCGTGGCCCAGTACGCGCGTGCCGCTTCCAGCAAGGTGAAGGTGCCCTCGACATTGGTGCGCACGAAGGCGGCCGGTCCGTGGAGGCTGCGATCGACGTGGCTCTCCGCCGCGAGATGCACGATGGCGCGCGGGCGATGCTGCGCCAGCAGGCGATCGACCAGCGCGCGCTCGGCGATGTCGCCGTGCACGAACACGTGGCGCGCGTCGCCGCGCAGCGGCTCGAGATTGCGCAGGTGGCCCGCGTAGGTGAGCGCGTCGAGATCGACGACCGGCTCGCCCTCGTGCTCGAGCCAGTCGAGCACGAAGTGGCTGCCGATGAAGCCCGCGCCGCCGGTGACGAGGACGGTCACCGCGACCCCCAGGCCGCGCGCAGCCTGGCGAGTCGGTCGGCGTTGCGCGGATCGGCCGCCGACAGGCGCCACGAGTGCCGTGCGATCAGGAAGGCGGCCAGCACGAACAGCGCCGCGAGCGTCGTCGCCACCGCGACGAGCGCGCGCTTGGGCTTGCTCTTCTTCTCGGGCGGCACGGCGACGTCGACCACCTGGATCAGCGCGCCTTCGCGGCTCTCGTCCAGCCGCGCGAGCTCGTACTGCCGCGCGAACAGGTCGAACAAGGTCTCCTGGTACTTGAACTCGCGGTAGCGGCCGATGTAGTCGGGACCGTTCGCGCCTTCGGAGGCGGCTTCGAGCCGCGCGAGCTGCGCGCGCAGGGCGCCGAGCGCGGCCTGCTGCTGCTGCACCTCGGGCGTGTTGTCGGCCAGCGAGCGGCGCAGCGCCTGCAGCCGCACCTCGGCCGCCGTGACCTCGGCGCGCAGCCTGGCGTAGCCCTCGGCCGCGGCCTTGGGCTCGGCCTTGATGGCGCCGGCATTGAAGCCGCTGGCCTGCAGCGACTGCTGCGCCTCGGTCAGCCGGTCGCGCGTCTGCGCGAGCTGCGTCTCGAAGAACACGCGGCGCTGCTGCGCCTCGGTCAGCGCGAGCTGCCCGGTCAGCCGGCGCAGCTCGTCGACATGGCGGTTGGCCATGTCGGCGGCGCGCTTGGGGTCCTCGTCGTCGACCTCGACGCTGATGAGGCCGTCCTTCTTGCCGGCCGTGATGCGCACGTTCTCCTTCAGCTCGGCGTGCGCATCGACGCGGAACTTCTTGTCGTACACCTGCATGAGCTTGAACTCGTCGATCAGCCGGTCGGCGACCGTCGTGCTCTGCATCAGCGCCACGTACTGGTCGGCCGGGCTCTTGACGTTGCCGGCCGCGCCGGCCAGCCCGGCGAGCGCGCCCAATGACTGCAGCGCGGCGGCGGCCGCGCTCTGCTGCTGCTGCGGCGGCATGAACGTCGTGCGCGCGGTGAAGGTCGGCGGGATCGCGAACGCGATGCCCAGCGCGGCCAGCCCGGCGAGCAGCGGGCCGGCGATCAGCAGCTGCCAGTGCTCGACCAGCGGCACGGCCAGGTCGAGCAGGCTCAGGCCTTCGTCGTCGTCGGCCAGCGTCGGAGTCGGATCGGCCTGCATGTCAGCGCCCGATCGTCGCGATGGCCGCGAGGCCGACGCCGAACTGGTAGAGGATCTGCGTCCAGTCCTTGGCGTTCTGCACGAAGGTGGTCTTGTTCGGTTCCTCGGGCACGAAGATGGTGTCGCCGGCCTGCGCGTTCACCGCGCCCAGGCCGCTGCCGCCACCGAACCAGCCGCCGGTCTGCTGACGGCCGCTGACCACGCTGCCGTTGGCGCGGATCACGAAGGTGCTGTCGGCATCGGCGCCCTTGGTCGGTCCGCCCGCGAGGCGCAGGTAGTCCTCGACCGAGCGGCCTTCGCCGAACAGGTAGCTGCCGCCGTTGAACACGCTGCCGAACACGCCCACCGTCGTGGGCCGCGGCGGCACGTACAGGCGGTCGCCGTCCTCCAGCGCGAGATTGGGCAGCTCGCGGCTGTCGGGCTGCATCTGCAGCACGATGCGGCCGGTGGGCTTGACCGCGCGCAGCCGCTCCACCAGCCGCGCGGTCGCGTTGGCCCGCGCTGCCTGCGCCGCGGCCTCGTCGGCGGTGGTGGCGCGCTGCGTCGTCGCGGCGCGGGTGAAGTCGGTCTCGAGATCGCGCAGCGCGCGTTCGTAGTTCTCCTGCTGCGTGACGCGCACGCTCTCGCGCGAGAACTCGGTGCCGAACAGGTATGCGCTCGCGGTGAGTCCGCCGGCGGCCTGGATCGCGTCGGCGATCGAGCTGGCCGCGGGCAGCACGTATTCGCCGGGCCGCAGCACCTCGCCTTCGACGCGCACGCGCTTGTTCTGCCGCTGCACCGGCTGTGCGCTGTCGACGGCACTGAAGGCGCGCAGCACGTCCCCGTTGCCGAGCGCCGCGCTCAGCGCCGCGGGCAGCTCGAGCTGCGTGATGCGCACGCTGTTGCGCTCGTCGAGGCGTTCGACGGCGAGCCGCTTGCGATCGGCCACCGCGGTGAAGCCGCCGGCCATGCGCAACACGTCGGCCACCGTCTCGCCGGGCTTGAGCTCGAAGATGGCCGGCTTGTTGACGCTGCCGATCAGCGCCACCTGCGGGCCGACCGCCTCGACGTGCACCACGTCGTCGGCGGCCACCACGCGGTCGCCCGCGCGATCGCCCCTGAGCAGCAGGTCGTACAGGTCGAAGTTCGCCACCGGCTGGCCGGCGCGGCGCAGCGAGATCTGGCGGAAGCTGCCCGCCGCCGACGGGCCGCCCGCGCGCATGAGCACCTGCGCGACCGTCGCGAGACTGCTCACGCTGTAGGTGCCCGGGCGCGCGACGAAGCCGGTCACGTACACGCGCACGCCGCGCAGCTGGCCGAGCGACACGCTCAGGTCGAAGTTGCGGAACACCTGCGCGACCCGGCGGCGCACGGTCTCGGTCACGTCGGCGTAGCGCACGCCGGCCACCATGACGGGCCCGACGCGGGGAATGGTGATGCGACCGGAGCGGTCGACCGGCAGCCGCAGGTCGGCGTCGACCGAGCCCCAGATGGTGACCACCAGTTCGTCGCCGGTGGCGATCGCGTAGTCCGGCGGCACGACGGCGCTGTGCTCGGCCGACGTCGGATCCTGCGCCGGCGTCATCAGCTCCGCGCCGAAGCGGCGCACCTCGTACGGGAACGCGAGGCGCTGCACGAACTCCTCGAACTCGCCCATCGGCGCGGGGCCGAAGAACTCGCGCGGCCCGGCGACGCCGCGTGCGCCGGGGCCGCGCGGCGAGGGCGTGCCCTGAAGCTCGCGCCCGTCGATGCCGACGGCGTCCTGCCGGTCGCGCTGCAGCGGCGGCTGCGCGCCATTGCGCTCCGTCTGCGAGGCACCGGCAGCGGGTTGCGGCGACTGCGGATAGCTCGACGCCGGCTGGCGCAGCCGGATCGGGCCGCCGGTGGAGCCGTCGGCCGGCGTCGTCTGAGCCCACGCGGCGGTGGCCAGCGCGAGCCCCAGCGCGACTGCGAACGTTCGAAGCGCGGCGTCGACGCGCCGGGAGGTGAAGTCGAGAAGCGAGCGGGCGATGTCCAACACGTGTTTGTCGTCGAGCGTGCGATACGGAAGCCCGGCGGTGCGGCGAGTCGCAGGTCGGACGCGACCCCGGCGACGGCGGCCATCGTGCGGCGGACCACCCCGGGCGCGCGGATTCTAGCCCCGGGCCGCGCGGCCTCGGACCGGGGTTCGGCCCGAGGGGCCGCCGCTAAACTCGCCGCATGCTGTTCCTGCTCGCTGCGCTGGTCACGTCGTTCGTGCTCACGACCTGCGTCGTGCGCTCGGCCAAGTCGCACGCGCACTTGTTCAACGACCACGACACCACCGGGCCGCAGAAGTTTCATGCGCGGCCGGTGCCGCGCATCGGGGGGATCGGGATCCTCGGCGGTGTCGTGGTCGGCGCCGGCGTCCTGAGCTGGCGCGAACCGTCCGCACGCTGGGATGCGATGCTGCTCTTGCTGTGCGCAGCGCCGGCGTTCCTGGCCGGCTTCAGCGAGGATCTGACCAAGAACGTGAGTCCGCGACGAAGGCTGGTGGGTACGGCGGTAGCCGCGGCGTTGGCCGTCTGGCTGCTCGATGCGGCGATCGTGCGAACGGCAATTCCCGGACTGGACTGGGTGGTGTCGGGACCCGTCGGGGCGGCAGCTGTCACGGTGTTCGTCGTGGCTGGCGTCGCCAACGCCGTCAACATCATCGACGGCTTCAATGGCCTCGCGTCGATGTGCTGCGTGCTGATCCTTTGCGCTCTGGCATATGTAGCCTTCCAGGTAGGTGACCCGATGGTTGGCTGGCTCGCGCTCGCAGGTCTGGGGGCCGTGCTCGGGTTCTTCGTCTGGAACTTCCCCGCCGGCCTCATCTTCCTTGGAGACGGCGGCGCGTACTTCCTGGGTTTCCTGGTTGCCGAGTTGGCGATCCTCCTGCTGCACAGGAATCCTTCCGTGTCGCCCATGTTCCCTCTGCTGCTGTGCATCTACCCTGTCTTCGAGACGCTGTTCTCGATCTACAGAAAGAAGGTGCTCAGAGGCATGTCACCCGGCGTTCCGGACGGCGTGCACTTCCACATGCTGGTGTACCGCCGGTTGATGCGATGGGCTGTCGGCGACCGCAGCGCCCGCGCGCTCACCCGCCGCAACTCGATGACGTCGCCATACCTCTGGATCATGTGCATGCTCGCCGTCGTGCCCGCGGTGCTGTGGTGGGACGACACGACCGTGCTGGCGGCGTGCATCGTGCTGTTCGGCGTGCTGTACACGGTGCTGTACTGGCGCATCGTGCGCTTCAAGTCCCCTCGCTGGCTCGTCGTGCGGCGCCGCCGGAGCCATCAGGGATAATCCCCGGGTGACCGATCTAGAGATGTCTGCCGCGCCGGCCGTCGCCGACGCCCCCGCCCGTTTCGACACCCTTCCGCTCGACCCGAAGCTGCTTCGCGCCGTGGCCGATCAGGGCTACGCGACGATGACTCCCATCCAGGCCAAGGCGATCCCCATCGTGCTGGCCGGCCGCGACGTGATGGGCGCTGCCCAGACCGGTACCGGCAAGACGGCGGCGTTCTCCATTCCGCTGCTGCAGCGCATGCTGCGCCACGAGAACACGTCGATGTCGCCGGCGCGACATCCGGTGCGTGCGCTGGTGCTGGCACCGACGCGGGAACTCGCCGACCAGGTCGCCGCCAACGTCAAGGCGTATGCGAAGCACACGGCGCTGCGGGTGACCGTGGTGTTCGGCGGCATCGACATGAAGCCGCAGACCGAGGCGCTGCGCCGCGGCGTCGAGGTGCTGATCGCGACGCCAGGACGGCTGCTCGACCACATCGAGGCGAAGAACGCGGTGCTGAACCAGGTCGAGTACGTGGTGCTCGACGAGGCCGACCGCATGCTCGACATCGGCTTCCTGCCGGACCTGCAGCGCATCCTGTCGTACCTGCCGAAGGAACGGCAGACCCTGCTGTTCTCGGCCACGTTCTCGCCCGAGATCCGCCGCCTCGCGCAGAGCTACCTGCAGGACCCGGTGACGGTGGAGGTGGCCGCGCGCAACGCGACCGCCTCGACGGTCGAGCAGCACTTCTTCCGCGTCGACGAGGACGACAAGCGACGCGCCGTGCGGCAGCTGCTGCGCGACCGTTCGCTCGGACAGGCGCTCGTGTTCGTCAACAGCAAGC
>CAZFET010000008.1:16231-24584 GCA_964517545.1 uncultured Burkholderiaceae bacterium | reverse complement strand
CCACGCCGTGCAGGCCGCCCGAGACCTTGTAGCTGTTCTGGTTGAACTTGCCGCCGGCGTGCAGTTCGGTCAGCGCGATCTCGGCGGCCGAGCGGCGCGGCTCGTGCTTGTCGTCCATCTTCACGCCGGTGGGGATGCCGCGGCCGTTGTCGATGACGCTGATCGAGTTGTCGGAGTGGATCGTGACGATGATGTCGTCGCAGTAGCCGGCCAGCGCCTCGTCGATGGAGTTGTCGACCACCTCGAACACGAGGTGATGCAGGCCGGTGCCGTCGGAGGTGTCGCCGATGTACATGCCAGGGCGCTTGCGCACCGCCTCGAGGCCTTCGAGGATCTGGATGGCGCCTTCGCCGTAGCCGGCCGAGGCGTCGACGGGCTTGTTGTCGTCGTTCGGGGTATCGATCATCGAGTCTTTCGCGAGCAGCAGGTCGTGCCAAGCGGCCGCCGCGGATCCGGCTTGGCCGGGCCGCCGGCGGCGCCCCCACGCGGGGGAGAGCCGAAGGCGCTTCGGGGGAGGCTCATATCCGCATCGGCATCACGACGTACTTGAAGCCGCCCTGCTCGGGCACCGTGATCAGCGCGGAGCTGTTGGCGTCCTGCAGCGCGAGGCTCACCATGTCCTGGCTCATGTTGGCCAGCGCGTCCATCAGGTAGGTCACGTTGAAGCCGATCTCGATGGTGTCGCCCGCGTAGTCGATCTCCAGCTCCTCCTTGGCTTCTTCCTGCTCGGCGTTGCTCGACGCGATGCGCAGCAGGCCGGGCTCGATGTTCAGGCGCACGCCCTTGAACTTCTCGCTCGTCAGGATGGCCGCGCGCTGCAGGCTGGCCAGCAGCGGCACCCGGCCCAGGGTCACGTGGTTCTTGTGGCCCTTGGGGATCACGCGGTTGTAGTCGGGGAACTTGCCCTCGACCAGCTTGGTGACGAACTCCATGCCCGAGAACGCGAACTTGGCCTGGTTGCCGGCGAAGCGCATCTCGATCGGCGTGTCCTCGTCCTTCAGCAGCCGCTGCAGCTCGAGCACGGTCTTGCGCGGCAGGATGACCTCCTGCTTCGGCATGTCGGCCTCGAGCGTGGCCTGCGCGAGCGCGAGGCGGTGGCCGTCGGTGGCGACCAGGGTCAGCGCCTTGCCCTCGGCGACGAACAGGATGCCGTTGAGGTAGTAGCGAATGTCGTGCACCGCCATCGCGAAGTGCACCTGGTTGATCAGCTGGCGCAAGGTCTTCTGCGGCACGCTGAACATCGGGCCGAAGTCGGCGGCCTCCTGCACCAGCGGGAAGTCGTCGGCCGGCAGCGTCTGCAGGGTGAAGCGACTCTTGCCGCCGGTGAGCTGCAGCTTGTTCTGGCTGGACGCCAGGGTCACGTTCTGGTCGGCCGGCAAGGAACGCAGGATGTCGATCAGCTTGCGCGCGCCGACGGTGCTGGCGAAGCTGCCGCCGTCGCCGTCGAAGTCGCCGCGCGTGCGCACCTGGATCTCGAGATCGCTGGTCGTGAACTCGATCGAACCGGCGTTCTTGCGGATCAGCACGTTGGCCAGGATCGGCAAGGTATGGCGACGCTCCACGATGCCGGCCACCGCTTGCAGCGCACCGAGCAATTTTTCTTGCGGAGCTTTCAAGACGATCATGTCTTCCCCTTCATCGTGGTCGTTCTAGTAGATGAGGCCGCCGTCTGTGGACAACGCCATTTTCGCCTGCCTGATCAAGGCTCTGGGCCGCGGAGAACCCTGTGCGCCGGCTGCGGGCCGGACGCGCGTGGAGCGACAACAACTTCGCGACGCCGACGATGCCTGTGGAAGACCGCCTGCTTGTTCGGAGATTGTCCCCAGGCTTGTCACTTGACGGATGCGTGCGCAACGTGCTCAGCCTTTCAGCGTCTGTTCGAGCACGTGCAACTGCTGGTTGAGCTCGGTGTTCTTCTGCCGCTCGCCGCCGATCTTGCGCACGGCGTGCAGCACGGTGGTGTGGTCGCGTCCGCCGAACAGCTCGCCGATCTCGGGCAGGCTCTTCTGCGTCAGTTCCTTGGCCAGGTACATCGCGATCTGGCGCGGCCGCGCGATCGAGGCCGGGCGCTTCTTCGAGTACATGTCGGCGACCTTGATCTTGTAGAAGTCGGCCACCGTCTTCTGGATGTTCTCGACCGAGATCTGCCGGTTCTGGATCGACAGCAGGTCCTTCAGCGCCTCGCGTGCCAGCGCGATGTTGATGTCCTTCTGGCTGAAGCGCGAGTACGCGAGCACCTTGCGCAGCGCGCCTTCGAGTTCGCGCACGTTGGCGCGCACGTTCTTCGCGACGAAGAAGGCCACGTCTTCCGGCATCGCCGTGCCCTCGGCCTCGGCCTTGCGAATGAGGATCGCCACGCGCATCTCGAGCTCGGGCGGCTCGATCGCCACGGTGAGCCCGGCGTCGAAGCGGCTGGTCAGCCGCTCGTCGATGTCGACCAGCCCCTTGTGATAGGTGTCGCTGGTCATTATGATGTGCGCCTTCTTGGCGATCAGCGCCTCGAAGGCGTTGAAGAACTCCTCCTGCGTGCGGTCCTTGCCGGCGAAGAACTGCACGTCGTCGATCAGCAGCAGGTCCAGCGAGTGGTACTTGGCCTTCAGCTCGTCGAAGGTCTTGCGCTGGTAGTTGCGCACCACGTCGCTGATGAACTGCTCGGCATGCAGGTACAGCACGCGCGCGTCGGGGCGGTCCTTCAGCAGCGCGTTGCCCACGGCGTGGATCAGGTGCGTCTTGCCCAGGCCGACTCCGCCGTAGATGAACAGCGGGTTGTACATCTGCCCCGGCGCTCCGGCCACGTGCAGCGCCGCCGTGCGGGCCATCTGGTTGGCGCGGCCCGGCACGAGCGTGTCGAAGGTGAGCGCGGTGTTGAGGCGGTGGCGCGGCACCGCGGCCGGCGCGGACGTGTTGGCAGCAGGTTCCGCCGACCCGACGGCCGCGAGCGCCGCGGCGGCCGTCACCGGTCGCATCGACAGCGGCACCACCGGCGCTGCCGCCGGGCGCGGGGCCTCGCGCTGAGCCAGGGTCAGCTCGAGCTTGACCTTCTTGCCCGCGAGCTCGGACAGCACGGTCTCGATCCGGCCGGCGTACTGGCTGCGGATCCAGTCGAGCTTGAAGCGATTGGGCACGCGCAGCGACGCGACGGCGCCGCCATTGCCATGGTCGACCACGTCGGCCGGCGGCAAGGGGCGGATCCAGGTGTTGAACTGCTGTTCGGGCAGCTCGGTCGCGAGTCGTTCGCAACCGCGTTGCCAGAGGTCTGCGCTCATGTTGTGGTTGTGGACAAGTTCTTTTCGCAGCGCCGGCAGTATACGTCCCTCGAGCCGGCGAAACCGCGGTTGTCCACAGTTTCGAAGACGGCGTCAAGCCCCTCGACACCCGCGACTTGTCGTGCAAGTCGTTGACCCGAAAAGGCATTCTTGCTGTAATCGCGGGTTTCCCGAATTCGCTTGGCGGTCTGAGCCTCAGCGCCTGGCGAAGACGTCAACCTGGGCCCGACAGCCCGGGCCCAGGTCGCCCCGGCGCAGTCGCCGGGCGAACTGCCGGGTCCTCGAGCGGGTCCGTTCGAGCCAGCCCAGGGCCGCCGTCGCCGGCCCCGATACATCCGAAGCCGCCATGAAACGTACCTACCAGCCGTCCAAAGTCCGCCGCGCTCGCACCCACGGCTTCCGCGTGCGCATGAAGACGCGCGGCGGTCGCGCCGTGATCAACGCCCGGCGCGCCAAGGGACGCAAGCGCCTGTCGGTCTGATCCGCCCTCCGGCGATCGCGTCGGGCATCGACATGACGCGCCGCACAGGCCGGTCGGCCGACTTCGAGCGGGCGCTGGCGGCGCCGAGCCGCCGGCGCACGGCCCACTTCGCCCTCCACTACGCGCCGCGGTCCCCGACGAGCCGTCGACCGGTCGAGTTGTCAACAGGTGATGTCCCCGATGTTCGGCCGGCTGTGGATGACGGGCTCGGCCTGGGTCTCGCGATTCCCAAGCGCCACGCCCGCCGGGCCGCCACGCGTTCCCTGCTGAAGCGGCTGGCGCGCGCCGCCGTCGAGCAGCGGCGCGGCCAGCTCGAACCCGGCTTCTGGGTGGTCCGCCTGCGCGCGGGCTTCGACCGCCGGGCCTTCCCGAGCGCAGTGTCCGACGCGCTGCGCGCGGCGGCGCGCAGCGAACTCGCAGAGCTGTTCGAGCCGTCGGCGTCCGCCGCGCCGCGGAGCCGGACGTGAGCCCGCTCGAGCACATCGCCGCGCTGCCGCAGCGCCTGCTGCTGCTGCTGCTGCGCGGCTACCGCCTGCTGCTCAGCCCCTGGCTGGGCAGCGCCTGCCGCTTCGAGCCGACGTGCTCGCGCTACGCCATCGAGGCGATCGAACGCCACGGCGCAGCGGCCGGCGGCTACCTCGCCGCGCGCCGCGTGCTGCGCTGCCATCCCTGGTGCGACGGCGGACACGACCCCGTGCCGCCGGCGCGCCCCGCGTTGTTCCGACTCCGACCATGACCGATATTCGCCGCACCCTGCTGTGGGTGGTGTTCACGATGTCCCTCGTCCTGCTGTGGGACGCGTGGAACAAGCACACCGGGCAGCCCTCGCTGTTCGGGCCCGCGCCGAGCGCGCCGGTCGCCGGCGCGCCGGGCACGGCACCTGCCGCGGCGAGTGCCAACGGCGTGCCGCAAGCGGCCGCCGTGCCCTCGCCGTCCACCGCGTCCCAGGCCACGCCTGCGGCGACTGCGTCCGCCGCCGCAGCACCGACGGGCCCGGCCGCGGCGGCGCCGGCCTCGCCCACGGTCACCATCACCACCGACGTGGTCAAGGCCACGCTCGACGCGCAAGGCGGCAGCGTCGTGCGGCTCGAACTGCTGAAGCACGTCGACCAGAACGACCGCAGCCGCAACGTCGTGGTGCTCGATCGCAGCCCGGAGCGCGTGTACCTGGCGCAGACCGGCCTGGTCGGCGTGCCGGGCGCGCCGACGCACCTGACGCCGCTCACGCTCGTGCCCGGCGAGCGCGAGCTGAAGGCCGGGCAGGACGCCTTGCAGGTGCGCTTCGAGTCGCCCGAGTCGGGCGGGCTGAAGCTCGCCAAGACCTACACCTTCCGCCGCGGCGACTACGTGGTCGGCGTCCAGCACGAGATCGTCAACACCTCGGCCGCGCCGCTGGCGCCGCAGCTGTACCTGCAGCTCGTGCGCGACGGCAATCCGCCGCCGGGCGAGTCGAGCTTCTACTACACGTTCACCGGCCCGTCGGTCTACACCGAAGCCGGCAAGTTCCAGAAGATCGACTTCAAGGACATCGAGAAGGGCAACGCCAGCCACGTCAAGACCGCCAGCGACGGCTGGGTGGCGATGGTGCAGCACTACTTCGCCAGCGCCTGGCTCGACCAGGGGGCCGCCGCGCCGCGCGAGTACTACACGAAGAAGGTCGACACGAACCTCTACTCGGTGGGCATGCTGTTCCCGCTCGCGGCCATCGCGCCGGGCGCGACGCAGGCCGTCGAGCACCGCCTGTTCGTCGGACCGCAGGAAGAGCACAAGCTCGCCGCGCTGGCGCCGGGGCTCGAGCTGGTGAAGGACTACGGCTGGTTCACCATCCTCGCCAAGCCGCTGTTCTGGCTGCTCGACCAGCTGCACAAGCTGCTGGGCAACTGGGGCTGGTCGATCGTGGCGCTCGTCGTGCTGCTGAAGATCGCGTTCTACTGGCTCAACGCCAGCGCCTACCGCTCGATGGCCAAGATGAAGGCCATCAACCCGCGCGTGATGGAGATGCGCGAGCGCCTGAAGGACAACCCGCAGCAGATGCAGCAGGAGATGATGCGCATCTACCGCGAGGAGAAGGTCAACCCGCTCGGCGGCTGCCTGCCGATCATGGTGCAGATCCCGTTCTTCATCGCGCTGTACTGGGTGCTGCTGTCCAGCGTGGAGATGCGCAACGCGCCGTGGATCGGCTGGATCACCGACCTGTCGGTGAAGGACCCGTACTACATCCTGCCGCTGGTGATGACCGCCTCGACCCTGCTGCAGACCTGGCTCAACCCGACGCCGCCCGATCCGATGCAGGCGAAGATGATGTGGATCATGCCGCTGGTCTTCAGCATCATGTTCTTCGTGTTCCCGGCCGGCCTGGTGCTGTACTGGCTCACGAACAACGTGCTGTCGATCGCGCAGCAGTGGTTCATCAACCGCCAGCTCGGCGTCAAGTGAGTCCGCGCGCGCCGCGCCCCGCGATCGCGGGGAGGACCGACCCGCTCGCCCGATCGGGGGAGTGACGGTCGGGGCGCGCGAGCCGAAGCTTCGGCACAAGTCCACGGTTCCTCGCGCTGCATCGCCGCCGTCTCTGGCGCCCCGCGAAGCACCGGCGGACGATTCCGGTTCCATGCGGGGCAGACCCAGCGGCGGCCGACCAGCACAACGGTCGCATGCTGGCTCGGGAGGGTGATCCGGGCAACCCACGACGGGCCCACCGGCGCTTCCCCCCGCGCCAACACCGAAGCCCCCGCCGTCACGGCGGGGGCTTCGTCATTTCGGCCGGCGCGCGAGGCGACATGCGGTCTGCGCGACGTCCACGCCGCTGCCGCGTGGCCTTCGCGCGGGTCGTGCGCCAGCCGTGCGCGGCGCGTGGCGACAATGCCGCCCATGCTGCCGCGCCATCACGAACCCATCGTCGCCATTGCCACCGCGCCGGGGCGCGGCGCCGTCGGCATCGTGCGCGCGTCGGGGCGCGACCTCGCGCCGCTGGTGCAGGCGCTGTTCGGCCGAACGCTCGCGCCGCGGCACGCGACCTACCTGCCCTTCACCGACGCGGCCGGCGCGCCGATCGACCAGGGCCTCGCGATCCACTTCCCGGCGCCGCACTCGTACACCGGCGAAGACGTGCTCGAGCTGCAGGCCCACGGCGGGCCGGTCGTGCTGCAACTGCTGCTCGCGCGCGTGCTCGAGGCGGGCGCCGCGATCGGCCTGCGGCTGGCGCGGCCTGGCGAACTCACCGGGCGGGCCTTTCTCAACGCCAGGGAGGACCCGGCGCAGGCCGAGGCCGTGGCCGACCTGATCGACGCCAGCACCGAAGCTGCCGCGCGCTCGGCGGGCCGATCGCTCGCCGGCGCGCTGTCGGGCGAGGTGCACGCGCTGGCCGAAGCGCTGATCGCGCTGCGCACCCTGGTCGAGGCCACGCTCGACTTTCCCGAGGAGGAGATCGACTTCCTGCAGCGCGCCGACGCGCAAGGCCAGCTCGCGGCGCTGCGCGCGCGCGTCGCCGGCGTGCTCGGCCGCGCGCGGCAAGGCGCGCTGCTGCGCGAAGGCCTGCACGTGGTGCTGGCCGGCCAGCCCAACGTCGGCAAGAGCTCGCTGCTCAACGCGCTGGCCGGCGCCGAGCGCGCCATCGTCACGGCGATCCCCGGCACCACGCGCGACCCGGTGCGCGAGTCGATCCAGATCGAGGGCGTGCCGATGCACGTGGTCGACACCGCCGGCCTGCGCGAGCACGGCGCCGACGAGGTCGAGCGCATCGGCATCGAGCGCACCTGGCAGGCCGTGGAACGCGCCGATGCGCTGGTGTTCCTGCACGACCTCACGCGCCGCGGCGAGCCGGCCTACGAAGCGGCCGACGCGGCCATCCGCGCGCGGCTCGCGCCGCACGCCGGACGGCAGGCGCTGCTGCTGGACGTCTACAACAAGGCCGACGCGGCCGAGGCCGCCGCACTGCCCGCCGGCGCGCTGGCGATCTCGGCGCGCAGCGGCGCGGGCCTCGACGCGCTGCGGCGCGCGCTGCTCGAGCACGCCGGCTGGAGCGTGCCGCCCGAGGGGCTGTTCATCGCGCGCGAACGTCACGTGCAGGCGCTGCGGCGCTGCGGCGAGCACCTCGCGCTCGCGCAGCAGCAGCTCGACGCGTCGCCGCCGCCGCTGGAACTGCTGGCCGAGGAACTGCGCCTCGCGCACCACGCGCTGGGCGAGATCACCGGGCAGTTCAGCGCCGACGAGCTGCTCGGGCGCATCTTCGGGCGCTTTTGCATCGGCAAGTAGGTGCGCGTCCGGCGCGGTCGGGCGCGGTCCGGCGGGTTTCTATAAGTTATTGTCGCAAAAAGAGTTATGTTCCTAAATCGGCCGAAAGCGGCCGACAGCAGCCGATCTCTTCTGAGTACACATATGAGTACACATGGCGGGTATGATGGGTGAGATTCCTCGTGTGTACTCAGAGGTCCGCCCATGCCGCTCACCGACACCGCCATTCGCGCGCTCAAACCGAAGGCCACCCGCTACTCCAGGACCGACGAGCGCGGTCTCGTGCTCGAGGTGTTCCCGACCGGGGGCATGCTCTGGCACTACCGCTACCGCCTGAACGGCAGCAAGATCTTCGTGACCAATGGGTCGATCGCCG
>CAZFET010000008.1:0-16221 GCA_964517545.1 uncultured Burkholderiaceae bacterium | reverse complement strand
GACCGAGGGGGTGCGCGGCGACGGCGGCGTCCTCCTGAACGGCAAGCAGGAGCGGGTGACGCTGGGCCGCTACCCGGCGCTGTCGCGCGAGCTCGCGCGCGCCGAGCGCGACAAGCGAGAGACCCTGGTCGCGCAAGGCCAGTCGCCCGCGGTCCAGAAGCGGCTCGCGAAGCAGGGGGCGGCGCCCGACACCACCGTCGCCGAATTCGGCGAGCGCTTCTTCCGCGACGTGGTGGCCAAGGACCGGCGGGACCTCACGATTCCCCGCCGCTACTTCGACAAGTCGATCGTTCCGGCCATCGGCACCAAGGCGGTCCGCGACGTCACCACCGAAGACGTGCGCGCCATCATCTGGAAGAAGAAGGACGAGGGGTTCGACGCGGCGGCCGGCAACATTCGAAGCGTCCTGAAGCGGCTCTTCGACTACGCGCAGACCGCCGGGCTCGTCACCACAAACCCGGTGCTCGCGCTGCCGATGCGCCACGTCCACAAGGCGAAGGCGCGCGAGCGCGCGCTGTCGCCCGACGAAGTCCGCGCGTTCCTGAAGGCGGCACTCGAATCCAACATCCGCCGGCAGTTCAAGATCGGCCTGCACCTGATCCTGCTGACCATGGTGCGCAAGTCCGAGCTGCTGCTCGCCCGCTGGGAGCATGTCGACCTCGAGCAGGCCGAGTGGCACATCCCGGCCGAGCACTCCAAGACCGGCAAGCCACACATCGTGTTCCTGTCGCGCCAGGCCGTCGCGCTCTTCAAGGAACTGCGCTCCTTGGCCGGCGGCAGCGAGCTGGTGATGCCGGGGCGCGGCAGCCTGACCAGGCCCTTCGCGCACAACGCGATCAACACCGCGCTGAAGACCGCGCTGCAGGGGCAGGACATCCCCGCCTTCACGATCCACGACCTGCGGCGCACGGCCTCCACGCTGCTGCACGAGAACGGCTGGCCGTCGGACGTGGTGGAGAAGGCGCTGAACCACACGATCGGCGGCGTGCGCGGCGTGTACAACCGGGCCGAGTACGCGCCGCAACGCCGCGAGATGCTGCAGTTCTGGGCCGACACCATCGAACAGCTGATGAGCACCGGACAAGTGGTCCTGGGGCGCTTCAAGCAGGTGGCCTGATCACCACTACGACCGCCGATCGCCGTATCCGGCCTTCGCGCACCTTGCTATTGCTGCTGTTCCTGCTGCGCACGCGCACAGCCCTCGGCCGGCAACCGCAGGAATAGCGGGAATAGCAAGGCCCCCGGCGCCGGAACGAGGGCCTCCGCCGGGGATCCGACTCATCCGTCCCGCAGCGCCGGATTCACCGCCTCGAAGCGTCGCCGCCCCTCCTCCTCGAGGCGCGCCCGTCCGCGCTCTGTCAGTGTGGCGAGCGCCGCTTTCAGGTCGCGGCTGTCGCGCACGCACGCGGGCCCGTACTGGTAGATGCGGGTGGTCGGGATGCGCGGGCTACCGCTGGCCCGCGCCTCATTGAGCAGCCAGGCATCGAGCCGGAGCGCCGCCGCGAGCGCGGGCGGCGTGTCGAGCTCGGCGAGCAGCCTGCGGGCTTCGTGCAGGTGCCAGCGAACGATGGCCTCTGCGCCGTGAAGGTCGTCGTCGCCGATCGTGCCGGCGGGGCCGTGCTCCAGCACATGAGAAAGAGCGCGGCCAACCGCGCGACGTTCTCGGCGGCCTTCGCGGCAACGTCGCGCACCATTTGGTAGTCGCCGCCGGTTCCGAGCCCGCGCTCGACGAGGTTATGCAGGCGGACCCACGCCGCATGAGCCGCGGGCGAGAGATCGAGCACGGTCGGCGTCAGTCCGCCGCGCGCGTCCGTGGTGAGCGGGGTGTCGAGCAGCGCCGTGATCCGCCGGCCGAAGCGCTCGACCGCGGGCATGGCCGCGGGCGCGGGCCGATAGGCGCGGGTGCCCTGCGTGCTCGCCGGCCACGCAATCAGGAAGCGGGCGATGAAGCCTGTGCCGCGCGGCAGCGTACCGGCGCGCTCGAGGAAGCCGCGCAGCGCCTCGGGCTGCGCCATCAGCCCGAAGGTCAGGCGCCGGTCGCGCAGCTGGAACGAGGGCTTGCTGCGGCGGTCGATGGCGATCGCGCCGCCGTCCCACAGCACGTTGAGCAACGCCAGGTTGCGCAGGATCGTGTCGTAGCCCATGCCGTGCGCCCCGAACACCGCGCCCGCCTCGGCCGACAGCACGCCGCCGCTCGGCCATCCGGTGGCGAGCGCGTGCGCGAGCGCTTCGGGCCTGGCGTCGGCGTAGAGCAGGCGCGGCACGGCGATGGACGGCGGCGCTTCGCGCGCCAGCGCGTCGAGCTCGCCTTCCTCCTTCGCGGTGTCCTGCGAGCGGCGGCGCTTGTGCTTGATCGCATCGAGAATGCCGGCCTTCTTTGCCTCGAAGGCGGCCAGCGCGGCGTCCCGCGCGGCGAGGTCGGGCGCGATCGCCATCACTCGGCCGCTCTCCCAGTCGCGCAGTGCGGGGCTGAAGATCGTGTCGCAAGTGGTCTTGCGCTCGCCGGAGTCGGCCACCGCGAGCAGGTACAGCGACACGGGCCCGGCGAGCTGGTGGTCGCGGCGCACGTTGACGAGTCCCTGCGCGGCCACCGACAGCGCCGCCAGCGCCGAGCACGCGACCAGTGCCGTCGGCGCCTGCACGAAGGCCTGCGCCTCGCGTACCGCGTCGCGCAGCAGAGGCGGCAGCGCATCTGCCGGATAGGGAAGGGGATCGAGCGGCTCGGTCAGCGGCTCGGAGTCGGGCCAGTCGGGCGCGGAACGACCGAGCCGATCCTCGGCCCCGGTCATGCCGGTGCTGGGAACTCCTGCAGCGCGAACCGCTGTCAGCACCGCTCACAGTCCGCGATGCCGGTGCAGGTCGTTGAAGTCCGATGCGTCGGCCGGCCGGTCGGGCCCGAAGTCCGGAATCGCCAGAGACCCGCCCACCGCCGAAGCGGCCTGCCGCGCATGCGCGAGCCCGAGGTTGCCCGGCGTGTCGCGGTCGTCGTCGGCGCACACCACGATGCTCGCCTGCGGATGCCTGTCCCGGATCGCCCGCACCACTGCTCCAAGGTTGCCGGCGTGGAAGGCCACGGCCACCGCATGGCCGGTGGCCTCGTGCACGCTCGCCCCGGTTGCGAATCCTTCGACGACGCAGACGACGTCTCTCTCTGCGATGCTCGCTTCACCGCACGCGTCGTCGCGCTGCTTGCCAAGCAGGCAGTAGAGGCCCTGCACGCGTGCGCCCTTGAGGAAGCGCTTGGCGCCACTCGCGCCGATGAACTGCAGGCCGTGCAAAGCGCCCGCCGCGTCGCGCGCGGGAACGACCAACGCACCCCGGTACACGCGCAGGCCATGCGGCTGCACGCCCTTGCGGGCCACCAGATACGGGTGATCCGCCGGTGCCGGCCGCGCTGCCACCCAGATGCGCGCGGCGCGTTTGCGCGCGAGTTCATGGCGGCGTGCCGTCTCCTCGCGGCGCTGGACGCTGGCGGCTCGAGCGCGCAGGCGAAGCGCTTCGCGCTCCGCCGCGCTCAGCGTGCGGCCGATGTCCAGGCGCCATGCCTGCCAGCCGAGTCCGTCGCGCCAGTTCTCCATGCCGCCGGCCGGCAGGCCATCCAGGTGCAGCAGGTAGGCAGCGTCGCCTCGGCCGCGCGCGCCCGCCGCGTTGCAGCGGTGCAGCCGGCCGTCGGCGACGATCGGGTCGGGCGGCACGATGTCGCGCGCGATGAGCGCAGCGCGGAACCTGTCCAGAACTTCGGCGGCCGGGATAGTCGTCACGCCCGGCGGAGCCGCCGGTAGGAAGGGGTGGATGCTCATGCCGCACGGTCACCGCGCGGCCGGCGCGTGGCCCTGACGCGCGCCCTTCACCCGCGCGGCGATCCAATCGCTGATGTCCGACTCGAGCCAACCCACGGCGCGCAGGCCGAGCCGCACCGGCTTCGGGAAGTCGCCGTCCTTGATGTACTGGTAGAGCGTGCTGCGCGACAGGCCGGTGCGTTGCTCGACCTGCGGTCGGCGCAGGATGACCGGCTCGTGCTGGATCTTCTGCTGCATGTTCGTCATCTCCCGGATGTGAATGGACGATCGTCGGGCCCGGCGTCGCACGCCCGCAGCATGTGGCGGCCCTGTTCAGGAGAAACGGATTCGCGCGGGAAAGTGTCGGAACGGCGTGTGCGGCGCCGGCTTGCGTCGCAGGCTCACAGCCGCCCGCGGAATGCGACGCGATCGCACGGCACGCACGACGATCGATGTCCTGCGCAACCGGGATCGCCATTGGGATTGCGTGAGCGCGCAGCCGCGGGCTACAGTTGCTCGAGCGACTTCACGCTGGCTGAGTCAGCCCGGTTGATGCCCGTCAGCGCATCGCCCAGCCCCCAACAGCGGGCGCCCAAGCCGGCCTCATCTTCTGCAAGCCGGCGGCCGCGAGGCCGGAGATCTACGTTGCGTTCATCAAGCCGAGCGAAAACTCGGCACGCTCCGGTCCCTGCGCCAAGGCACGGCGGACCGCCTGCGCCAGTCGCAGCGACGGATCCTCTGCGCCGACCGCGTCGTCACTGCACGGCGCGAGCCGGTAGTGACGACGCGCGAAATGCACCAGCCATCAACGGGTTGACCCAGGCTGGCGCAAGTGACGACCCCAAGTGACGGGGTCGCCGATCAGGCCGGCAAGACCGGCCGACGGGTGCGAGCCACCCCGCCACAAGCGGGATGCGTCCGCCGCGCGCCGAAGCACGCGACCTGCACGGCGCCTGCCCCGAGCCCCGGGCGATGACATCAGGGGCTCAAACCGAGGAGCCGACTTCCCACCGGAAGCGACCTCGGCGGCCATACCGCGTGCCGCGGCGGCCAGCAGTGCAACAACGGCACGAAGCGGGAGTGGTGTCCCGCGTCCCTCGCAGCTCCCGCCTCGCCTCGGCGATCGGGACGGACAGAGACACTGACCTGAAACGACGACACCGCACTCGAAACCAACCGCGCGGAGCCTCAGCCCCGAAAGACGTGCTCCCGATGCCATTGCAGGAACGGCAGATGCTCCGGCGCCACCCAGCGCAGGCGCAGCCCCTCGCCCAGATGCAGCGATGCACGGTGTTCGGCGGTCAGGCGCGGGGCGATGACCAAGTCGCCGCCGGCATCGAAGGTGATCAGGCCCCGATCGAACAGCGCGTCGAGGTGCGCGACGAGCAGAAAGCCATTGAAGACATCCAATCGCTCCTCGTCGCTCTCGCAATCGGCCCAGGGCTTCGCATGGCTGGCGCGCAGCACGTCTGGCAAGGCCAGTCCGGTCACGGCGCAGGCCCCGCCCCAGTAGTCGAGCAACGCGTCGCGAAAGACTTCCTGCCCCACGCGCTGGCGCACCAGCCGTTCGACTTCCGTACCCTTGTCCGCGACGCTCGCGAGCGCTTTCGCGGCGCGCTCGCGAAAGGTGCGCGCTGCCTGGTCGGGCAGTGCCAGCGACAGCTCCGCCGCGCGGCGCAGCAGCGCGGACAGCGCGTCTATGTCCGGCGCATCGAACGCACCAGGGCCATTGGCCAGTTCCGGCAGGCTGCGGGCGAGTTCGCGAACGAGCCGTCCTTCCGGGAAGGCCACCTGCCACCCAGCACTGCCACTTGCCGTCGTGACGGTTGCACGCCCGCGGTGACGCGCCGATGCGAGCACCACGCGGGCCTCGATGCTCTCGACCACGTTCTCCCAGCCGTGCTCGCGGCCGGCCTTCTCCACCAGAGCGCGTTCGAGGACGTTCATCCCCGGGTCGCTCCCGCAGGCTCGCCGGTCGCGCCGTGCTCGAGACGATTCCATTCGATGCGCCGCCGCCGCCAGTGCTCTCCAATGCCCTGCACGAACTCCGGGTGGACGAGCTTCGCGCGGGCGAGCAGCCAGTCCGAAGTCTCCTTACGGATGACGAAGCCCTCGATCGGGCCCGCGTGGTAACGACTCGGCTCGGCACTCAATCGACGGGTCAGCTCCGCCAGCGTCGCGCGACCGCGCAAGACCTCTCGCACCACGGCAAGGCCCATCCGCGCGGCAAGCGCATCGCGCCGCGTGGTGCTGAAGAAGCGCTGTTCGGCAAGGTCGTACACGTCGAAGACGACCCACCAGTCGGGCAGCCGGTCATACGCCACCGAGTGCCGGGCGGCGCACCATTCACCGAAGACGATGAGACCGGGGGGCAGGTGCCTACGTAGCGCGTGCTCGTGTGCCGCGATCCAGCTGCTCAGGCGCTGGAACTGACCCGCGAACGGCGGATGCAGATACTGGCCCCGGTTCTGGAACCGCAGCGTGCCGTCTTCGGCCAGCGAGACACCGAGGTTCGCGCCGTCCAGCTTTTCCTCCACCGCCACCTCGCCCGCAAGCAGCGCAGCGGCTTCGTCAGCCGCGAGCACCTTGTCGTCGCGTGGCGTGCTTGGTCCGAGCCATGCCAAGTGAGGTGTATGGGGAAAGCGGAAAAACTCGTCAGTCATCGCAGCGAGGCACTGGCTGCTCTGGAAACTTGCGGGCAAAGAACGCCCTGATGTCCCTTGAACAGAGGAATTCGACGTCCACGCCATGTTTGGCCAACTCGTCACGCCAGAGCAGCCACTTGCTGTCCGTCGCTTGCAGAACGGGCGGCTTTCTCGGATGGGCATGTGCGACCGCGACGAACATGCGGTCGGGCGGGTCGAACTGCGCGGCCAATGCCGGATCCGGAAATTCTGCAAACTGATCAGCCGCTGTCTCGGTAAGTGCGACTTGGTGAACCCGGCGCGGGTTGGCCCGGTTCTGCAGCAGCCATTTCAGAAAGGCTTCTCCGACCCCCTTGCCGGTGCGCGAATCGAGCTTGTTCTGGTACTCGCCCAAGATACGGAAGGCATCGTCGATGACGACGGAGTCACTGCGTTGCACTTGCAGCAGGCGATTTGTGCAAGCTTGCACGCAGGCGAGCGACACATCGGCATGCCGCTGGCTGGCCACCAGAAGCACATTGGTGTCGATGACGACTTCAGCCATGTGTCGCGCCTGTGGCCTTGATGCGCCGATCCATGGCTGCCTGGGTGCGCGCCGCGATCTCGCCGAGGTCGTCACCGAAAAAGCCCTCAGGCCAGTTCTCGATCTCGCCAAACATATCGAGCTTCAATTCCTCGATGGCTGCACCCTCTTGGCCGTCATGCACAAAGTAGATGGCGACCTCGTCCGGCTTCAGCACTTCTTCGGCCACCCGGCGCTGCAGGCGCAGCAAGAAGTGCTCGGAGTGGCTTTCCACCACCAGTTGCACCCCACGTGGCCTGCCGTTTTCGTAGGCCTGCACCGCGCTGATGAAGGCGTCGGCCAGTTCGGCCTGCACGCGCGGGTGGAGGTGGATTTCCGGCTGCTCCATCCACACCGTGGAATGCGGCGGCGTGTAAAACGCTTGCACCAGGGCGGGCAATACTTGGGAGACGCCAAAACCCACGTCGGTGAGCTTGACTTCGGATGAGCCGGGCCGGGTACGCACGACCACCTCGTATTCCTTGCGACCCTTGGCGATCGGGCGCACGGCGAAGCTGTCGATCACGCCCAGGTCTTGGAGCCAGGCGGCAATGAAAGCATCGAAGCGTTGGCGCCTGTGTCTGTAGCGCCGGTTAAGTTCACGCCCGGCGTCCGTGGCGGCCAGCAGCGCGGCAATGACGTATGCGCCACGCACGCCCACATCCGGCACCGTATCGCCCGCCCAGTGGTAGGTGCGCCGCGGCGGCTCGCGCAGCGGTCCAAGGTAGATGAGGCCGTCCAACAGCTGTTCCACCGCAAGCGGCAGCTGCGCCAGCGCGTCGGCGTTTTGGTAGCGCGCCAGCGTTACGTCCGAGAAGCGATAGAACTTCTCCGGCGGTTCGATCGACCACTTGCGTCCCTGGGCGCGGACCACGCGCATCGGCGCTACGTTCAAATCAGACTTGCCGCCCTCGGTTAGGGCGTGGTCAACAGTCAAAGAGGCAGCACCGTTGGCGAGCACCTCGTAGCGGAAAGACTCCAGCTCTGGCAAACCGCGCCCGTCGGCGCGCAGCGTCGATTGCAGGCGGAGTGCATCGCCGGTATAGGCCGCTTTCGGCTCGAGCGGATCGCGGATCGTCAGCGGGGCGGGCAGCTTCCAGCCGAGCGTGAAACCAAGTTTGGCCTTGAGGTCGTGCCCGTGCAGGCAATCAGCAAAGGTGCCGAGATCAATGTCCGACTGCAGGTCGCCCAAGTGCAGCGCGCGCTTTCGGTCGGCCAGCCGCGCGGTTTGCTTGAGCGCCAGCAGCAGGTGGCCCAAGCTGCTCTTGCCGGCGCTGTTGGCGCCGAAGATCACGGTCAGCGGCGCCATGCGAATCAGGCCGGTGTCGCGCCAGGCTTTGAAATTCTGGATGCGAAGTTCGGTCAACATGGCGTGTCTCCTTGCGTCGCGATGTTCAGGCGATCCCACGCCACGAGGACGAGCCGCTGCGTGCGGTACTCGCCGAATTCACGCTCCTCGTTCTCCTTGAGCACGCGGAAGGTCTCGGACGGGTAGTCCTCGCCCATCACCGAGGCGGGGTCGAGGATGTAGCAGAGGTCTTCGCGCGTCAGGCCGTACAGCCGCGCGTAGTACGCATCGAGTTCGGCGCGAAGCTGGGCGCGGCGGTCGGGGTCGAAGGGGAACGGGGCGCCGTCGTGACCCAGCGCCTCGGCCCAAGGCTTCAGGTCGTGGGCCGTGTAGCTCAGCTCCAGAACGCGCGGGACGATGAAGTCGAGGTTGGCGTCGCTGTACGACGTTGGGGACAGAACCGGGAGCTGCTTCGCGATGAAAAAGTTCAGCGTCGTACCACCGACCTTCTGACGGGCCGCATAGTCGAAGCAAAGCGCCGCGAGGTTGCCGATCAGGGCGGACTGCTGCTGGCTCGTCGTGCCACCCGCGAAGAAGAGCAGCGGGATCTTGTTCCCCACCCCCGCCCTCGGCAGCACCGATGCAATGACCGTTCGCTCGTCCGTCGCGCGCGCGATGTCCCGGAAGCCGACGAACCACTTGGGCGACGCCGCCTCGAGGAGCCATTCGGCAAAGGCGAGCGCCGCCGCTTCGCCCTCGAGCGTCGGCATCGCTTGGGGCAGGATCGGCAAGGCCTTCGGCACATCGAGCAGTGCCGCCACGGCGCCGGCGTCAGCCTCGTACCAAGCGGTGCTCTCGCGCGGCCCGGCCTTTACCGCATCGATGGACTGCCCCGGCAGATAGTGCGGGCCAGGAGGCTTGAGGCAGGGTGGCTTGTCGGCGCACAGGCCGAGTTGCGTCGGCGCCAGGGGCCGTGCGAACGGTTGCGCCTCGACGAACGCGCACCATTCAGCGTACAGGTGCGGCATCGCCTCGCCAGCAGTGCGATGGCGCCTGCTCAACCAGTCGGCAAACAGCAGGTGCGCGACGGCCAGCACGATCACGGGCCGGTTGCGCTCGCGCAGCGCCGTGAGCAGCCCCTTGGGCAATGCCGCGGTGCGCAGGTAAACCTCTCGCGCCTCGACCCAGTAGCGCGGCCGCACGGCGTAGGCCGGGTCGCGCTTGTCGGCGAGCGGCACGTCCACCGACACATCGGCGCCGGCATCGCCGCGATAGGTGGCCCAGCGGTGGTCGTACTGGTGAATCATCTTCGCTTCATAGAGCGGCAGCCGGTCGGCCGCGGGCTCGCCGGCGAACAGGTGGCTGTCGTTCGACATGTCGAACATCCGCATGAACGAGATGCCCCACGGATTCACTTCGGGCTCGCCGTCGCGCGCCTCGCGGATCAGCACCGGCACGCGCTCGTAGATCTTCTTCGTCAGCTCCGCGTCCTTGCGCGAGCGGAACACCGGGCAGGTGAGCGTGTTCGGGTTGATGCGCGCGAAGTCCTCCGCCGTCAGCGTGAAGCGGCGGCGTTCGTCGGCCAGTTGCGCGGTTTGTGTGAAGAAGAAGCCGAAGTCGGCACGCTGCGCCGCGCCGAGCGTCAGCAAGCAGAACTTCATGCGGCTGTCGATCGCCGGGAAGAGGCCCTCGCGGTTCTCGAAGTCGTACAAGCTCACCAGGCGGCTGCCCTGCGCAACGTGGGCGAAATAGGCCTTGGTCGAGTCGTCGGTGGCGATGCCGGTGGGGACGATGAACCCGGCGCGCCCGCGCTGGCCGATCACCTGGTCGATGGTCTCGGCAAAGAGCGCATAGGTGTTGACGTCGCCTACCCCCGTGAGCGGGTAGCGGCCGCCTTCCTCCGCTTTCAGGTGCGCGAACACGCTCGCCGCCTCGGCCACGCGCCGGGCGGCGATGAAGCGCGCGTAGGTTTCCTTTTCCTTCGCCGCCTCGTCCGGCGCGTGTTCGAGCTCCGGGTACAGGTGCCGTGCCAGCATGCCCTGCGCCAGCCACTCGATGCGCTGCGCGCGCTCGGCCTTGTTCTTCGCCTGTGAAACGAAACGGTTCTCGGCGGCGAAGAACTCCTCTTCCTGCAGCTTGATGCGCTCCCAAGGCGGGTTGCCGAGCACGCAGTCGAAGCCGCCTTTCTGGAACACCTGCACGAAGGCGAGCGGCCAGTGCAGCACGCGTGCGGCGCGCGCGCGCTGCGTGGCCTGCGCCAGGCGTTGCGCCTGCTTCGCCTGGGGCAGATCTTCCGGGGCCTGGTCGGTGAACAGCACAAGGTACAGGTTCTGGCTGGTGGGCGTGTGATCGACGTCCTGTGGCGCCGCCTTGGGTGACAGGAAGGCACCAATGAGGAGATCGGCCGCCTGTTGCAGGCGGCTGTCGCGCTCGCGCGCGGCGTAGCGCTCCCAGGCAGCCTGCTTGGCGGCCTGTTGCGCGAGCGTCTCGTCGGGCATGGCTTCCAGCGCGGTGCGCTCTGCGAGCAGGCTGTCGCGTTCGAGCGCCAACGGCAGGTTGGCGTCGGCTTTGCGCTTGGTGAAGGCCTTGAGGCCCTCCTTGTTCTCCTTCGCGAGCGCCTTGCTCATGGCCTTATCGTCGCCCGAGAGCGGCTTGAAGGCGGCGTCCGGGATGCCGTGCGCGAGCTGGCCCACGTCGGTGATGCCGATCAGCGCATCGCCGCAGACCAGGTGATGGTCGAGGAAGCCGAGCGGCCGGCCTTCCTCGAAGCCTTCGAGCCACAGCGCGAAGCGCGCCAGCTCCAGTGCCATCGGATTGCGGTCCACGCCGTAGACGCAATGCGTGATGACTTCGCGCAACGCACGGCGGTAGTCCTGCTCACGCACCGCGCCTTCGGGCGCGCGCAGCGCGGCGAGCCGCTCGGCCAGCCGGCGCGCGGCGGCCAGCAGGAAATGGCCGCTGCCGCAGGCGGGGTCCACCACGGTGATGGCGAGCAGCGCCTCGGTCGGGCGGTCGGGCTGCGCCGCGAGGCGCGCGTCGATCACCGGGTCGAGCGCGCTCCTGAGCAGCTCCTGCACCAGGCTGTCGGGCGTGTAGTAGCTGCCGGTGGTCTTGCGCGCATTGCCCTTGGTATCGCCCTCGGCGTCGGCGTTGACGAAGCCGAAGGTACGGGCATGGGGGTCGGGGTCCGGCACCAGTTCGAGCAGGCTTTCGTACACCGAGCCCAGCTCCTCGGGGCCCATGTTGCGGTAGTCGACCGGCGCGACGGTGCCGCTGGCCCGCGACCAGCGCAGATGGCCCATCGCCTCCAGCAGCGCGCGGTTGGACAGGCTCGCGGCATCCAGGTGCGGGCACTGGTCGTGCGCGAACAGTCCGCCCAGCGCGGGCAGCGCGAGCCGGGGCTCGCCGGTGGCCAGCGCGCCGAAGGCGATGACCTGCGCCTGCCACAGGTCGTCGTACGCGTCGCGCGCCACGCGACGCAGGCAGCGTTCGCGTAGCCGCCGGGTGCTGTAGCCCTGTTCATAGATGCGGCGCGCGCCGGCGGCCGCCGGCGAGTCGTCGCGCGGGTGCAGCAGGCCGCGCTCTTCCACCGCGAACAGGAAGATGAAGCGGTAGACCAGGCGCAGCAGCTCCTCGAAGTACTCGTTACGCGTGAGCTCGCCCGCGATCAGTGCGCGGCGCAGCGGCTCATTCGCCGGGTGCTTGAGGAAGCCCTCGCCGAGGGTGACGAGCGCAGCCTCGACGCCGACGCGCAGGCCCTCGCGCACGCGCGAGCCTTCGCGCTGCCCATCGCTGCGCCACGTTTCCCACACCGACTCACCCGGACGCGTGGCGCGGCTGGCGTGCAGAAAACGCCACAGCGCAGCGAAGTCCGGATAGCGCGCCTGCCCGAGCATCGTTTCGAGGTCGAACTCGATGAAGCTCGGGCGCGTGAGCGTGGCGGCATCGCGCGCCAGGCGCAGCCGCCGACCGTTGGTGGCCACGCCCCAGCGGGCCTCGGGCTCGGCGTTCAGATACTCCTGCAGGAGCTGGAACGGGCTCTTCTTGCGCGCGCCGCCGCCCTGGGGAGCGAACGCGGGATCGGGATCGTCGAGGTCGAGGTCGGCCGGCGCGACCACCACCGGGATGTTCGGTGCCGCCTGCAGGGTGACGGGGAAGGCGCGTTCGCCGACGATTCGCAGCGCTGTTGCACGAACGTCGGTGTAGCCCAGCGCGTCGCGCAGGAACTCCTCAGCGAACGCGCGGGCGCTGGCGGCGGCGTCGCGATCCGTGCGCTCGAGGCCAGCGCTGAACACCTTCCACTGTGCCTGGGCGATGCGGAACGCACGGCCGATTTCCTCCTGCAGCGTGAAGCCGCGCGGGACGTGGTAGTCCTCGGGAAGCTGGCAGCTGGCCTGCCCTTGAACGGCCTTCTGCAGCACGTCTGGTAGGAGCAGCGCGCCTTCGAGGCGCAGCGTGTCGAAACCGAGTGAGTTGGCGTGCGGGCGTTTCACGGCCTAATTCTTCTTTGTTCTCACAACGCGTCTGGCAGCAGCACGTAGACGCCGAGCACGTCCACCGGCAGGCTGGCGCGCACCGCGTACTGGCCAATATCGCGCGCCGCCTCACGCACACGGCGGTGGTCGGCCAACAGCGCGTTAGCGCGGTCAGTCGCAAGGCGCTCGAGCACGGCCCGCTGGGCATCGAGGAAGTCGAGCGCCTGCCGCAGCTCGTGCGCCGCGGCGGCGACATCGAGATTGGCGCTGGGTCGTGCGTCCAGCAGCGGCGCGGCTTCGTCTTCTGTCAGCCACTGCGGGCGCGCCCGTCCACGCACCCCGATGGCCACGGCCTCTTCGGCCATGAGTTGCCGCGTTTGGCCACGGCGCGTGAGTTCGAGGTGGTGGCGCAGGCGCAGCAGGTACAGCGTGGTCACCGTGTCGACATCAGCGGTGACGGTGGCGGCGGCCCGGGCAGCGATCGGAGCGTCGCCGCTCAACGCACCTTCCAGTACATGGTCGGCCAGCAGGCCCACCAGCGGATGGCTGCGGTGAATGAAACGCGTGCCGACGGCCGGCGGATAGTGGAAGTCCACGGCGACGGGCTTGGAGATACCCTCGTCGGCCAGCCGCTCGCGCAGGGTCTGCGGAAGATGCTGGGGCAACAGGCGCCAGCCGTGGCGGGGGCGCGGTTCGAGCGGCGCGTTCAGACGCGCGCAGGCACCGGCCACGAAGCGCTGCACGTCGTCGGCATCGCCCAGCACCGCACGCTGGCGCTGCCACTCGGGCAGAACCTCCTCCGGGCGCAGGCGGCGCTGGGCAAACACCGTACGGTTGGCACGGGCCTTCTCCAGCGCGTCCCGCCAGCGCAGTTCCAGGGGCTGCAGGTCGATCGGTTCCTGGCCGAAGTCGAGCCGGCCTTGCTCATAGGCGCCCTTGACATGCTCGCGCTTGAGCAGGGCCGCCTTGATCAGGGCCTGGTTGATTCGCCCCTCGTCCTCGGGCATGGGAACGAGTACGCCGAGTTCACGGCGAATGGCCTCGGCCTTGCGCAGGATGACGTTGAGGATGAAGCCGTCGACGGGGTTGTCCTCGCCGTAGAGCATGGTGCAGCGGACTTCGGGCGCCTTCTGGCCGAAGCGGTCCACGCGGCCTTCGCGCTGCTCGTGGCGCGTGGGATTCCACGCGAGGTCGTAGTGCACGACCGCGGTGAAGTAGTGCTGCAGGTTGACACCTTCGGAGAGGCAGTCGGTGGCCACCATGATCGGGCGAGCGTTGGACTCAGCACCGAGTTCGGCCACGCGCAGCTCGCGCTCCTCCGGCGTGTGCTCGCCGGTGACGGCATCGACGGTGACATCGGGCAGGTGCTTGCGGAGGTGCTCGGCCACATAGTGCGCGGTGGCGACGTAGCGGCAGAACACCACCGGACGGAAGCCCGCATCGACCAAGCCGCGCAAATGCTGGATGAGGGTAGCGAGCTTGGGGTCTCCGCTCGCGCCGGCCAGCGCGCGAGCCTCTTCGATCAGCGGGCTCAGGCGTGAGGCGTCCTCGAGCTGGGCGGCAGGCTCGATGTCGGTGGGTGCGAGTTCATCGGCCGTGCCGTCGAGCACACGGTCTTCGTCAGCAAGAGCCTCGAGCTCTTCGTGCGTTCCGGCCAGCCGGGTAGTCAGTGCTTTCTCAGCCGCGGCCGGCGACGAAGCCACGCAGCGCAGCAGCGCCAGCGTGGCGTACCAGATCAAGCGGGCCGCGCCGCCCTCTTGACTCTCGGTGCGCGCGGCGAGTTCGACGCAGTACTGCTGCACGGCATCGAAGAATGCGCCCCAGCGGCCGGTGAGCTTGTAGGTGAGCTCGGCGGTCATGCGGCGCGGGAAGATGCGCCGGTCTTCGCCGTCCTGCTGCCAGTCCTCGATGTCCTTTCGCCGCCGCTGCACGAAGTGGCGCGCCAACTGTTGCCGCAGTGGGTGGTCGGCCGCAGCCGCGATGCTCTGCAAGCCGCCGAACTCCTGACGCAGCAGCGAGAGCAGGTTGTAGAACGCGGTCTCGTCGCCCGAGTGCGGCGTGGCAGTGAGCAGGATCAGGTGGCGGGCGTCGTCCGCGGACAGCCGCTGAAGCAGCTCGAAGCGGAGTTGGCGCCCCTGGCCCGCAGCGGCACAGGTGTGCGCTTCATCGACGATGATGCATTCGGGCGCCATGGCGAGGAAGTGTTCGCGATGGCGCTCGCTCTTGATGTAGTCGAGACTGACGACGACGATTGGATGCTGATCGAACAGGCCCAGGCCGTGGGGAAGGTCCCGCTCCAGGCGGCTCACGGTGGCAGAGGTCAGCGCGACGGCGCGCAGGTGGAAGCGATCGGTCAGCTCTTGCTGCCACTGCTCGACAAGGTGTGGCGGGCAGAGCACGGCGATGCGGGCTATCTCGCCGCGGTCCATGAGCGCGCGGGCGATCAAGCCGGCCTCGACGGTTTTGCCGACGCCGACGTCATCGGCGATGAGCAGGCGCACCGTGGGCAGTCGCAGCGCCATCAAGAGCGGCACGAGCTGGTAGGCGCGCGGCTCCACCGCAATGTTGCCGAACGAGCGGAACGGCCCTGCACCCGCACGCAGCTTGAGGCGCAGGGCATCGCGCAGAAGGCGCGCTGCATCGTGCGTGCCGGGTTGCTGCGGATCCGGCCAAGGGAAGGTGGCCGGCTCCGGCGGTTGCGGCTCGAGGGCTGGAATCAAGGTGACGATGTCTTCGTCCGAGCCGCCCAGCGGGCGTAGGTGCAGGCAATCCGGGTTGGAGGCGGGCTGGACGACCCACTCGCGGCCGCGGGCGCGGACCAGTACACCGGGTAGGTACTCGGCGACGGCGTTCATGCGGGCTCACCGGTGTTCGCGATGCCGAACACATCCGGGTGCTGAGCAAACTGCCCCGGCCAGGTGGACTCTTCGCCGAACACGAGGACGCGGTAGCCGCGGTCGGTCGCGTATTGCGCCACTTCGGGTGCGGGTGGCGCGAGGAACACGAGGACCCTGGCTGCCTTGTAGTGCGCGTCCGCTGTCCCTGCTCCGCCGTTGATCGGCACCGAGGTTGCATCCGGGCGGCGCAGCTTGAGCCGGACCAGGGTGTCGAGCCAGCGGCCGACCGGGCCATTAGGCAGGTCCGCTGCGGAGCCTCGATCGAGTTCGACGACGTTGGCGCCAGCCAGCGCGGTCAGGACGCGCAGCGCGTCCGCGTCGAGCCGATCGATCAAGTCATGATCCGGCTGGTTGAAGTAGGACAGCAGGCATCGATAGCAGCCCGCCTCGCAGATGCGCACCTCCTGGCTGTCGAGGGTGCGCTTCTCTTCGAGGGCGGGCAGTCCGTCGACGCGCCAGACGCCATCCTCCGGTGTCTTCGTAGGGCGAGAACTCATCCAGGCCAGCTCTGAGCAGGATGGGGCCCTCGTCGAGCACGGCTTCGTCGAGCATGCAGCCGTATTCCCCCCTTGCGG
>CAZFET010000007.1:18975-25364 GCA_964517545.1 uncultured Burkholderiaceae bacterium | reverse complement strand
ATCGTTGCCGACCGATCATCAGGACTCAAGACGGGTTCGCCGGACGCTTACAGTGCGTCGGCCGCGACCTGCTGCGCATCGAGCGCCTGCGGGACCGCGCGGCCCATCTTGATGAAATCGTGCGTGACCCCGCGCACCAGCTCCAGCTCCACCGGCACGCCCGACGCGCGCAGCCGGTCGGCGTAGGCGATGCCCTCGTCGACCAGCGGGTCGGCCTCGGCCAGCAGCACCATCGCCGGCGCGAGGCCCGCGTGGTCGTCGGCCAGCAGCGGCGCGAAGCGCCAATGCGTGCGCTCGTCGGGGTCGATGTAGTGGTCGAAGAACCACGCGATGTGTGCCGCCTCGATCAGGTAGCCCTCGGCGAAGCGGCGATGCGACTCGGTGTCGGCGTGCGCCGTCGTGCCCGGCGTGATGAGCAGCTGCATCGCCAGCGGCAGGCCTTCGTCGCGTGCGTGCAGCGCGGACACGGCCGCCAGGGTGCCGCCGGCGCTGTCGCCGCCGACCGCGAGGCGCGCGCCGTCGAGGCCGAGCGAGCGGTCCGACGCCAGCCAGCGCAGCGCGGCCCACGCGTCGTCGGCGGCGGTGGGGAAGCGGTGCTCCGGCGCGAGCCGGTAGTCGAGCGACACCACCGCGGCGCCGCTGCGCGCCGAGAGCTGTCGGCACAGCGCGTCGTGCGTGTCCACGCTGCCCACCACGAAGCCGCCGCCGTGCAGGTACAGCAGGGTCGGCAGCCGGTCACCCGACGGCGCGTAGACGCGCGCGCGCAGCGGCGTGCCGTCGGCCGCCGGCAGCCGCACGTCCTCGACGCGCGCGAGCTTCGGCCGCGTCGGCTCGAGCACCTCGGCCGCCGCCTCGTACGCGCGGCGCGCCTCGTGCGGCGCGAGCGCGTGCAAAGGCCGATGGCCCGCGCGCCGGATGCGTTCCAGCACGTGGGCCATCTGCGGTGTCAGTCGTGGCGGGGCCGGTCGGGGCCGTGCGAGTCGCGGCGTGGTCACGCCGCGAGGATAGCGGGACTGCGCGCGCCGTTCAGGCGTGCTTCCTGTCGAAGAACTGCTCGTCCTCGGTCGAGCCCTTCAGCGCGGCGGTGCTGGCCTGGGCCTCGATCGTGGTCGTCACCGCGTCGAAGTAGCCGGTGCCGACCTCGCGCTGATGCTTCACGGCGGTGAAGCCCCGATCGGCGGCCGCAAACTCCTTCTGCTGCAGTTCGACGAAGGCCGTCATGTTGTTGCGGGCGTAACCGTAGGCCAGGTCGAACATCGAGTAGTTCAGGCTGTGGAAGCCGGCCAGGGTGATGAACTGGAACTTGTAGCCCATCGCGCCCAGCTCGCGCTGGAACTTGGCGATCGTGGCGTCGTCGAGGTTCTTCTTCCAGTTGAACGACGGCGAGCAGTTGTAGGCCAGCAGCTTGCCGGGGAACTGCTTGTGGATCGCCTCGGCAAAGGCCTTGGCGTACGCGAGATCGGGCTTGCCCGTCTCGCACCACACCATGTCGGCATAGGGCGCGTAGGCCAGCCCGCGCGAGACCGCCTGGTCGAGGCCGGCGCGCGTGCGGAAGAAGCCCTCCACCGTGCGCTCGCCGGTGCAGAAAGGCCTGTCGTTGTCGTCGACGTCGCTGGTCACGAGGTCGGCCGCCTCGGCGTCGGTGCGCGCGACCAGGAGCGTCGGCGTGCCCATCACGTCGGCCGCCAGGCGCGCGGCGACGAGCTTGGCCACCGCTTCACGCGTGGGCACCAGCACCTTGCCGCCCATGTGGCCGCACTTCTTGACCGACGCGAGCTGGTCCTCGAAGTGCACGCCGGCGGCGCCCGCCTCGATCATGGCCTTCATCAGCTCGAAGGCGTTGAGCACGCCGCCGAAACCGGCCTCGGCGTCGGCCACGATCGGGGCGAAGTAGTCGATGTCGTTCTTGCCTTCGCTCCACTGGATCTGGTCGGCGCGCTGGAACGTGTTGTTGATGCGCTTGACCACCTTCGGCACCGAGTCCACCGAGTACAGCGACTGGTCGGGGTACATCTCGCCGTTGTCGTTGGCGTCGGCCGCGACCTGCCAGCCCGACAGGTAGATCGCCTTGAGGCCGGCCTTCACCTGCTGCATGGCCTGGTTGCCGGTCAGCGCGCCGAGCGCGTTGATGAACGGCTCGGTGTTGACGAGCTTCCACAGCTTCTCGGCGCCGCGCCGGGCCAGGGTGTGCTCGATCTGGACCGAGCCGCGCAGCCGCACGACGTCGGCCGCGCTGTAGCCGCGCTTGATGCCTTTCCAGCGCGGGTTCTCGGCCCAGTCCTTCTCGAGGGCGGCGATCTGCTGTTCACGGGTGGCTTGCGTCATCGGGGTCCTCCGGTCGATGAAAAGTGGGTGACGTTGGGCCAGAGGATAGAAGTGCACCGCAGCCGTGTGAAGACTTATGTCTTATAGAAGACAAAAAGTCTTCATGTTGAAAATCAAAGACTTGCGATCTCTGTTTCGGGATGCGGAAAGCAATCTGCCGCAATGAAAAATGCAGCGCCGACGCTCGTGGTCAGGATTGCGTATTGCGGAACGCAGATTCCTGATCGTGAAAGACGTGCGTCAAGTGGCCATCGACAGCCAGCGCGCGTAGATGGCGTCGGCCAACGCCTGCTGCCGCGGCAGGCAGCGCGCCGCGTCCGCACGCATCCGGCGACCGTCGTGCACGCTCGGCTATTACGGCGCGCCCGGGACGGCGGCCTCGAGATCGCGCGCGTCGGCCCATTCGCCCAGCTTGCGTTGGTCGACCTCGACGTGGAACTGCATCGCCAGATGAGGGCCGAGCGAGAACGCCTGCACCGGGCATGCCTCGCTCGACGCCAGCGCCACGGCGCCGCGCGGCAGCTCGAAGGCGTCGCGATGCCACTGGAAGACGTCGATCGCGCCGGCGTCGCCGAGCCAGCGGTCCGCGGGCGGCACCTCGTGCACGTCGATCCGGTGCCAGCCCGCCTCCGGCCGCGGCGAGCGCCCCACGCTCGCGCCGAGCGCCCGCGCCATCAACTGTCCGCCGAGGCAGTGGCCGAGCACGGGCACGCCGCGTTCGACCGCCTGCCGGATCAGCGACTCGGCGGCGCGCAGCGACGGCAGATCGTCGTTGGCGCCCATCTCGCCGCCGAGGATCGCCAGCGCGCGCCAGCCGTCGATGCGTTCGGGGAACGGATCGCCCGCCTCGGTGTTGCGGACCTCCCAGTGCACGCCGTGGCGGTCGAGCCAGGTGCCGAGGTACGCCGGATGGTCCTGGTGCTGGTGCTGCAGCACCAGCACCTTGCCGCGTGCCGTCATGCCCGCGCCTCGTCGATGAAGCCGCCCACGCACTGCGCGAGCGCCGCGACGTCGCGCTCGCTCGTCGCCGGTGACACGAGCAGCATGTCGTGAAACGGCGTGACCAGGAAGCCGCGGTTCAGCAGGTACAGGTGCAGCGCGCGCTCGATGCGCTCGTCCATCGCCGCGCGTGCCTCGGCGGCGTTGCGCGGCGGCGCGGGGCAGAACTGCAGTTCCATGCGCGCGCCCAGCCGCGTCACGCTCCACGGCAGCCCGGCGGCGCCCAGCACGTCGAGCAGCCGCCGCTCGAGCGTCGCGGCCAGCGCGTCCATCGTCGCGTGGGCCTGCGCCGTCATCACGTGCTCGAGGTTGGCGTCGAGCGCCGCCATCGCGAGCAGGCTCGCCGACAGGGTCGTGCCGATGCCGCTGTGGCCGTCGGGCGCCGCGCGCTTCGCCGCTTCCATGCGGGCGGCGACGTCGTCGGTGAGGCCATACACCGCGCACGGCACGCCGCCGGCGATCGCCTTGCCGACGACCACCACGTCCGGCGCCAGCCCGAGCGCGCGCGTGCATCCGCCGAGGCCCGCCGACACGGTGTGCGTCTCGTCGAGCACGAGCAGCGCGCCGCGCCGGCGGCACGCGGCCTGCACCGCGCCGAGGAAGCCCGGTGCCGGCGGCACCAGGCCGCAGTTGGTGAGCGCGGGTTCGGTGAGCACGCAGGCGACGTCGCCGGCCGCGAGCGCGCGCTCGACCGCATCGGCGTCGTTGAACGGGACCACCACGGTGCCGAGCGCGAGGTCGTGAACCTGGCCGAGCAGGCTGGCGCGCGCGAGCGTGCGGCCGTCGTCTGCGCGGTCGACGAGCGTGTCGTCCACGGTGCCGTGATAGCAGCCGTCGAACACCAGCACCTTGCGCCGGCCGGTGATCGCGCGTGCCCAGCGCAGCACGAAGCGGTTGGCGTCGCTCGCGCTCAGGCAGACCTGCCAGCGCGGCAGGCCGAAGATCGCGGCCAGCCGTGCGCCGACGCGCGCGAGCGAGTCGGCCGGCAGCATCGCCGTGAGGCCGCGCGAGGCCTGGCGCGCCAGCGCCTCGGCCACCGGCGGCGGCGAGTGGCCGAACATGGCGCCCGTGTCGCCGAGGCAGAAATCGGCGTGCCGATGGCGGTCCGCGCACCACAGCTCGGCGCCGCGCGCCTCGGTGACGAACAGCGGAACAGGCGCGGGCCAGTCGCGCATCCAGTGCATCGGCAGGCCGAACAGGTAGTGCGGCGCGCTGTGCGCCGCCAGCGCCGCGCAGCGCGGATGCGCGGCCCGAAAGCGGGCGGCCTCGGCTTCGCCGATCGACGCGAGCCTGGCCGACGAGAGTCCGTGGGTCGTGTCCATGTGCGATGCTTGCGGCGGCCCGTGAGCAGCGCCGCACGCGGCAGTGTGCCGCAACGACATCCGACCCCGGCAACCCCGATGAGCAGCTTCGCCTTCCTCTCGAACAACGCCTTCATGAAGGCGCCCGTCGCCGACGCGTCGCGCCGCTACGCCGTGGCCGGCATCGCGTGGGACGGCTCGACCACCAACCGCCCCGGCGCGCGCTTCGGCCCGCGCGCCGTCCGCGACGCGAGCCACATGCTGTGCGACGGCATCCACCCGCACTTCGACGTGTCGCCGGCCGACCGGCTCACCGACGCGGGCGACCTCGAGCTGCCGAACACGAGCCTGGCCGCCATGCGCGAGGCGATGCCGCCGCGCGTGGCGCCGCTCGTGCGCCGTCACCACATGGTCTGGCTGGGCGGCGACCACTCGATCACCCTGCCGCTGCTGCGCGTGTACCGCGAATGGCTCGGCCGCCCGCTCGCGGTGATCCACTTCGACGCCCACTGCGACACCTGGGACGACCACTTCGGCGAGCCGAGCGGGCACGGCACCTGGGTCTACGAAGCGATCCAGGAAGGCCTCGTCGTGCGCGAGTGCTTCACGCAGCTCGGCATCCGCTCGGCCGGGGCGCGCGCGGCGCGCGACTACGTGCGCGACTGCGGGGGGCAGATCTTCGGCGCGCGCGACCTGCGCGGGCTCGAGAGTCCGGCGCAGCTCGCACCGGTGCTGCACGCCATCCGCTCGCGCCTGGCGGCGCACGGGCATCCGCCCGTCTACCTGAGCCTGGACATCGACTGCCTCGACCCGGCCTTCGCCCCGGGCACCGGCACGCCCGAGCCCGGCGGGCTCACGACGGCGCAGGTGCTCAGCGTGCTGGAAGAGCTCGCCGACCTGCCCTTCGTCGGCATGGACTGCGTCGAGGTCGCGCCGCCGTACGACCACGCCGAGCTCACCAGCTACGCCGCGGCGAGCTTCGTGTGGACTTATTTGTGCGGCCGCATCGCCGCCGAGCGCGCCTGAGTCCGCGCCCGCCGCGTCACAGCGCGAGCGCCGTGGTCTTCTTGACGGTGCGCAGCACCAGCATGGAGTTCGAGCGCACCACGCCGGGCAGCCGCATCAGCACCTCGGCATGGAAGCGCTCGAGGTCGGCCGCATCGCGGTAGGTGAAGCGGATCAGGTAGTCGTTGCTGCCCGCGACGTAGAAGCAGTCGAGGATCTCGGGGCAGTCGCGCACCGCGTTCTCGAAGGCCTCGATCGCCGGCGGCGTGAGCTTCTCGAGGTTGACGATGGTGTAGCTGGTACCGGGCTGCCCCACGGCCTTGGGGTTGACCAGCGCCACGTAGCCCGCGACGACGCCCGACTCCTCGAGGTGCTTGACCCTGCGCAGGCATGCCGACGGCGACAGATGCACGCGCGCGGCGAGGTCCACGTTCGAGAGCCGGCCATCGCGCTGCAACTCGTCGAGGATGGCCCGGTCGATCGCATCGAGTTGCACTTCTTCGACGGTGGATCGCATTTCGTGCGAAAGAGACATTGATCCTTCGCATGATATTGCAGCTACGCGGGCGAACCCTAGCGCAAGGCGCAACCCTATTGCGCGTGCGCCTGTCTAGACTGCCTGCATCGCCGAACGCACACTGCCGTGACGCCGTTCACGAGCCGTTGGAGAGCCGCATGTACCGAAATCTCGACGCCTACTGGATGCCGTTCACGGCCAACCGGCAGTTCAAGAAGGCGCCGCGCCTGCTGGCCAAGGCC
>CAZFET010000007.1:15086-18965 GCA_964517545.1 uncultured Burkholderiaceae bacterium | reverse complement strand
CACTTCTGGACCGACGACGGCCGGCAGATCCTCGACGGCGTGGCCGGCCTGTGGTGCGTGAACGCGGGCCACGCGCGTCCGAAGATCGTGCAGGCCATCCAGGCGCAGGCGGCGGAGCTCGACTACGCGCCGCCGTTCCAGATGGGTCATCCCAAGGCGTTCGAGCTCGCCGACAAGGTCGCCGCGCTCGCGCCGGACGGACTGAACAAGGTGTTCTTCACCAACTCGGGCTCGGAGTCGGTGGACACCGCGCTCAAGATGGCCCTGGCCTACCACCGCGTGCGCGGCGAAGGCCACCGCACGCGGCTCATCGGCCGCGAGCGCGGCTACCACGGCGTCAATTTCGGCGGCATCTCGGTCGGCGGCATGGTCGCCAACCGCAAGATGTTCGGCGCCATGCTGGCCGGCGTCGACCACATCCGCCACACGCACGATCCGGCGCGCAACGCGTTCACCCGGGGCCAGCCCGAGCACGGCGCGGAGTTCGCCGACGACCTCGAGCGACTGTGCGCGCTGCACGACCCGTCGACCATCGCCGCGGTCATCGTCGAGCCGGTGGCCGGTTCCACCGGCGTGCTCATTCCGCCCAAGGGCTACCTGCAGCGCCTGCGCGAGATCTGCGACCGGCACGGCATCCTGCTGATCTTCGACGAGGTCATCACCGGCTTCGGCCGCACCGGCCAGCCCTTCGCGGCGCAGACCTTCGGCGTCACGCCCGACCTGATGACCGTGGCCAAGGGCATCACCAACGGCTGCGTGCCGATGGGCGCGGTGCTGGTGAAGCAGTCGATCCACGACGCCTTCATGCAGGGCCCCGAGCACCTGATCGAGTTCTTCCACGGCTACACCTACTCGGCGCACCCGCTGGCCTGCGCGGCCGGCCTCGCCACCCTGGAGACCTACGCCGACGAGGGTCTGCTCACCCGCGCGGCCGACCTGCAGGGCTACTTCGCCGAGGCCGTGCATTCGCTCAAGGGCCTGCCCAACGTCATCGACATCCGCAACATCGGACTGGTGGGCGGCATCGAGCTCGCGCCCATCGCCGGCGAGCCCGCCAAGCGCGCGTTCAACGTGTTCCTCGACTGCTACGACAAGGGCGTGCTGGTGCGCACCACCGGCGACATCGTCGCGCTGTCGCCGCCGCTGATCATCGAGCGCGAGCAGATCGACCGCATCGTCGAGACCCTGGCCGGCGCGATCCGGCGCGCCGCCTGAGACGCCACGCGACGTCCCGGCGCCGATCCACGAACCGAGGGCCTGCCTAGCGCGTACCGTATGCCGCTGCTCGAGACCGATCGCGAGCTGACCCGCAACTCGTACTACGCCGACACGGCGAAGCGCGACGTCAGCTATCCCGCGTTGCAGTCCGACGTTCGCGCCGATGTCGCGATCGTCGGCGGGGGTCTCGCAGGGTTGTCGGCCGCCATCGAGCTGGCCGACCGCGGCTTCGACGTGGTGCTGCTCGAAGCGCGCGAAGTCGGCTTCGGCGCCTCGGGCCGCAACGGCGGCCAGGCCATCCACGGGCTCGCCTGCGACCAGTCGGTCATCGAGCAGCAGCTCGGCCTCGACGAGGCCAGGCGCGTGTGGGCGATGACGATCGAGGCGCTGGACCTGATCCGCGAGCGCATCGCGCGCTTCGACATCGACTGCGACTGGCGCGACGGCTGGCTCGGCCTCGCCGTCAACGCCCGCAAGGGCCGCGAGCTGCGGCAGTGGGCCGAGCGCATCGAGCGCGTGTACGGCTACCCGCTCGCGTGGATCGAGCGCGACACCATGGGCCGCTGGATCGCGAGCCCGCGCTTCGAGTGCGGCGTGCACGATCCTCGCTCGGGCCACCTGCATCCGCTGAAGTACAGCCTCGGGCTCGCGCGGGCCGCGGCGTCGCTCGGCGTGCGGCTGCACGAGCACTCGGCCGTCGTGCGCATCGACCACGGCGAGCTGGCCACCTTGCACACCGCCGGCGGCCGGGTGCAGGCACGGCAGGTGCTACTGGCGGGCAACGTGTACCTGCAAGGCATCGCCCCGCAGCTCGAGAGCCGGATCATGCCGGTCGGCACCTACATCGTGTGCACCGAGCGGCTCGACCCCGCGCTGCTGCGCCCGCTCATCCCGTCGGGCGCGGCGGTGTGCGACACCAACTTCGTGCTCGACTACTTCCGGCCCACCGCCGACGACCGCATGCTCTACGGTGGCCGCGTCAGCTACAGCACGGTCACGCCGGTGAGCCTCGTGGGCAGCATGCGCGAGCGGATGCTGGCCACCTTCCCGCAGCTCGCCGGCGCGCGCATCGAGTACGCCTGGGGCGGCTTCGTCGACATCTCGATGAACCGCGCGCCCGACTTCGGCCGCCTCGCACCGCCCGGCGCGAGCGCCGACCCGCGGCTGGCCGGCGCCAACGTCTACTACCTGCAGGGCTTCTCCGGACACGGCCTGGCGCTCACCGGACTGGCCGGCAAGCTGGTGGCCGAGGCGATGGCCGGCGACGCCACGCGCTTCGACACCTTCGCGCGGCTGAAGCATCGCCCGTTCCCGGGCGGCCGTCTGCTGCGCACGCCGGCGCTGGTGCTGGGCATGGCGTGGTACCGATTGAGGGACATGCTGTGAAACCCGTCGTGCTCGTGCCCGCCTGCAACCGCCAGCTCGGGCACCACCCCTTCCACATCGCCGGCAAGAAGTACGTCGACGCCGTGCGCCTCGCCGGCGCGCTGCCGCTGGTGGTGCCGAACGCGCAGCCCGACGAGTTCGACGCGCTGCTGGCGCTGGCCGACGGCGTGCTGCTCACCGGTTCGCCGTCGAACGTGCATCCGAGCCACTTCGACGAGGGCGTGCACGATCCGTCGCTGCCGCTGGACACGGCGCGCGACGCCGCGACCCTGCCGCTGATCCCGCGCGTGCTCGAACGCGGCATCCCGGTCTTCGGCATCTGCCGCGGCTCGCAGGAGACCAACGTCGCGCTCGGCGGCAGCCTGCACCAGGCGGTGCACCTCGTGCCCGGGCACCTCGACCACCGTGCCGACGACTCGAAGAGCGCCGAGGAGCAGTACGACTTCGCGCACGACGTGAGCGTGGTGCCCGGCGGCGTGCTCGACGGCCTGCTCGAGCAGAAGACCTTCCGCGTGAACTCGCTGCACGGCCAGGCGGTCCATCGACTCGCGGCGGGCCTGCGCGTCGAGGCGCGCGCACCCGACGGCGTGGTCGAGGCCTTCTCGGTGCCCGAGGCCAAGGGTTTCAACCTCTTCGTGCAGTGGCACCCCGAGTGGCAGGCCGCGCGCAACCCGGTCTCGATGGCGCTGCTGCAGGCCTTCGGCCGCGCGTGCCGCGCCTACCGCGACCGCCACCGGGCGCCCGAGTCGTAGCGGCGCCGTCCCGGTGGCACGAGGCAGGCGCGTCGGCACGCCATGCCGCACGCAGGAACGACGACAGGTGACTTATGGTGGTGAGAGACAACTTCAGCTTCAGCGACCTCGAGCAGTGGCTCAACGAGCGTCGCGTGACCGAGATCGAGTGCCTGGTGCCCGATCTCACCGGCGTGGCGCGCGGCAAGATCCTGCCGCGCGAGAAGTTCACCGAGGACCGCGGCATGCGGCTGCCCGAGGTGGTGGTCGCGATGGGCGTGACCGGCGAGTTCCCCGAGGAGGGGCCGTACTACGACGTCATCACGCCCACCGACCGCGACATGCACCTGCGCCCCGACCCGGCCACGGTGCGCAGCGTGCCGTGGGCGACCGACCCGACGGCGCAGGTGATCCACGACTGCTACGACCGCGACGGCCGGCTCGTGCCGTACGCGCCGCGCCCGGTGCTGCGCCGCGTGTGCGAGCCCTCCGCCGCCGCGGGGACCAGCGCGCGGGTGGCCGTGCGGACCGGTCCCGCGACGAG
>CAZFET010000007.1:0-15076 GCA_964517545.1 uncultured Burkholderiaceae bacterium | reverse complement strand
CGCGTGTGCGAGCTCTACGCCGCCGAGGGCTGGGAGCCGGTGGTCGCGCCCGAGCTCGAGTTCTACCTGGTGGCGCGCAACACCGACCCCGACATGCCGCTGAAGCCGCCCATCGGCCGCAGCGGCCGCGCCGAAACCTCGCGCCAGGCGTACTCGATCGACGCGGTCAACGAGTTCGACCCGCTGTTCGAGGACGTGTACGACTACTGCGAGAAGATGGAGCTCAACGTCGACACGCTGATCCACGAGATCGGCGCGGGGCAGATGGAGATCAACTTCTTCCACGCCCATCCGCTCGGGCTGGCCGACGAGGTGTTCTTCTTCAAGCGCACGGTGCGCGAGGTGGCGCTGCGCCACGACATGTTCGCCACCTTCATGGCCAAGCCCATCGCCGGCGAGCCGGGCAGCGCGATGCACGTGCACCAGAGCATCGTCGACAAGGCCACCGGCCGCAACCTGTTCAGCAACGACGACGGCACGCCGAGCAAGGAGTTCTACTGGTACATCGGCGGGCTGCAGCGCTACATCCCGGCGGCGATGGCGCTGTTCGCGCCCTACGTCAACAGCTACCGCCGGCTCGCGCGCTTCACGGCCGCGCCGATCAACATCCAGTGGGGCACCGACAACCGCACGGTCGGCATCCGCTCGCCGGTGGCCTCGCCGGCGGCGCGGCGCATCGAGAACCGCGTGATCGGCGCCGACGCCAACCCGTACGTCGCGCTCGCCGCGACGCTGGCCTGCGGCTGGCTGGGCATCAGGAACCGCATCGAGCCCACGCCCGAGTGCAAGGGCGACGCCTATCTCGGCGAGTACGCGCTGCCGCGCTCGCTGAGCGAGGCGCTGTCGCTGCTGCGCGACGACAAGGACCTGGCCAAGGTGCTCGGCGAAGCCTTCGTCACCGTCTACACGGAGATCAAGGAAGTCGAGTACGCCGAGTTCATGAAGGTGATCTCGCCGTGGGAGCGCGAGCACCTGCTGCTGCACGTCTGAAGCACACGACCCCGAGGAGACGACCATGAGTGCCGTCATCGCACCGCAGGCTGCCGCGCGCAGCACCCGCGAGTGGCAGAGCGCCGACGCGGCGCACTTCCTGCACCCCTTCACCGACTTCCAGTCGCTGGCGAAGAAGGGCTCGCGCATCATCACGAAGGCCGAGAACATCTACCTGACCGACAGCGACGGCCACCGCATCCTCGACGCGATGTCGGGGCTGTGGTGCGTCAACGTCGGCTACGGCCAGCGCGCGCTGATCGACGCCGCCACGCGGCAGCTCGAGCAGCTGCCCTTCTACAACGCGTTCTTCCAGACGGCCACGCCGCCGGCCATCGAGCTGGCCGAGCTGCTGGCCGAGGTGACGCCGCCGCAGTTCCGCCACGTGTTCTTCTCCGGCTCGGGCTCGGAAGGCAACGACACCGTGGTGCGCATGGTGCGCCGCTACTGGGACATCGTCGGACAGCCGCAGCGTCAGGTGATCATCAGCCGCTGGAACGCGTATCACGGCTCGACCATGGCCGGCGCGTCGCTGGGCGGCATGAAGTACATGCACGAGCAAGGCGGCCTGCCGATCCCCGGCATCGTGCACATCGAGCAGCCGCACGCGTGGGCGCACCGCGACGGCGCGGCCAAAGGGCTGTCGCGCGACGAGTTCGGCCTCGTCGCGGCGCGCTGGCTGGAGCAGAAGATCCTCGAGGTCGGCCCCGACAAGGTGGCCGCCTTCATCGGCGAGCCGGTGCAAGGCGCCGGCGGCGTGATCGTGCCGCCGGCCACCTACTGGCCCGAGATCCAGCGCATCTGCGACCGCTACGGCATCCTGCTGGTGAGCGACGAGGTCATCACCGGCTTCGGCCGCACCGGGCACTGGTGGGGCTGCGAGACCATGGGCACGCGGCCCGACCTCATGACCTTCGCCAAGGGCGTGACCTCCGGCTACGTGCCGCTGGGCGGCGTGATGGTCGGCGAGCGCGTCGCGCAGGCGCTCATCGAGCGCGGCGGCGAGTTCGAGCACGGCTACACCTACTCGGGCCATCCGGTCGCCTGCGCCGTGGCCATCGCCAACATCCGGCTGATCCGCGAGCAGCGCCTCGTCGAGCGCGTGCGCGACGACGTCGGGCCCTACCTGGCCAGGCGCTTCGCCGAGCTGGGCGAGCATCCGCTGGTCGGCGAGGTGCAGACCTGCGGCCTGATGGGCGCGCTGCAGCTCGTGAAGGACAAGGCCACCGGCGAGGCGTTCCCGCCGTCGCTCGAGCTCGGCATGGTCTGCCGCGGCCACTGCTTCGGCAACGGACTCATCATGCGCGCGGTCGGCGACCGCATGATCGTCGCGCCGCCGCTGGTCATCACGCGCGAGCAGATCGACGAGCTCGTCGGCCTCGCGCGCCGCTGCCTCGACCTGACCCTGGCCGACGCGCAGCGCCAGGGCTGGAGGTGACGGCGCCTCGCGTTTGTCGGGATGCCGCCCGCCGCAGCGCTGTCTAGACTGCCCCGATCCCATCGACACCCCCCACCGTTGGAGAAGCCCGCATGAACTTCAAGTCGCTGCTGCAGAACGGAGCGCTCGTCGCGGCCTGTGCCCTCGCATGGACCGCACCGGTCGCGGCACAGGAGGAGGAGAAGGTCCTCAACGTCTACAACTGGTCCGACTACATCGCCGAAGACACCCTGGCCAACTTCGAGAAAGAGACCGGCATCAAGGTGCGCTACGACAACTTCGACAACAACGAGATCGTCCACGCCAAGCTGGTGGCCGGCAAGACCGGCTACGACATCGTGGTGCCCTCGTCGTACTGGGCCAAGCTGCAGGCCGACGGCGGCCTGCTGCGCAAGATCGACAAGTCCAAGGTGCCGAACTGGAAGAACCTCGACCCGGTGATCCTCGAGCAGCTCGCCAAGCTCGACCCGGGCAACCAGTACATGGTGAACTGGCTGTGGGGCTTCACCACCGTCGGCATCAACGTCGACAAGGTGAAGGCCGCGCTGGGCAACATGCCGATGCCCGAGAACGCCTGGGACCTGGTGTTCAAGCCCGAGTACGTCAGCAAGCTCAAGAGCTGCGGCGTGAGCTTCCTCGACTCGGCCACCGAGGTGATCCCGGCGGCCCTGCACTACCTCGGCAAGCCGGCGTACAGCCGCAACCAGGCCGACTACGCCGGCGTGCCGGCGCTGCTCAAGAGCATCCGCCCGCACGTGACCCTGTTCAGCTCGTCGGGCTACATCAACGACATGGCCAACGGCTCCATCTGCGTGGCGCTCGGCTGGTCGGGCGACATCAACATCGCGAAGAACCGCGCCATCGAAGGCAAGACCGGGCAGAAGATCGAGGCGCTGATCCCCAAGACCGGCGGCATCGTCTTCATGGACGTGATGGTGATCCCGGCCGACGCGCCGCACCCGGAGAACGCGCACAAGTTCATCAACTACATCCTGCGCCCCGAGGTGCATGCGGGGCTGACGAACAAGGTCTTCTACCCGAACCCCAACAAGGAGTCGAAGAAGTTCGTCAAGCCGAACGTCGCGAACGACCCGACGGTGTTCCTGTCCGACGCCGACATGAAGCGCATGGTGCTGCCCGACGCGATCAACAACGACATCCGCCGCACGATGACGCGGCTGTACACGTCGTTCAAGACCGGCCTCTGAGCCGCGTGCCGGAGGGAGCCGCAACGTGAGCGCGCCGAACGGCGGCGGCGACGCCGCCTTCCTGCAGATCCGCGACCTGGTCAAGGACTTCGGCGGCGGCGCGGTCGCGGTCAACCACGTCAGCCTCGACGTCGCCAAGGGCGAGATCTTCGCCCTGCTCGGCTCGTCGGGCTGCGGCAAGTCGACCCTGCTGCGCATGCTGGCCGGCTTCGAGACGCCGACCTCCGGCCGCATCGTCCTCGACGGCCAGGACCTCGCCGGGCTGCCGCCGTACCTGCGGCCGATCAACATGATGTTCCAGTCGTACGCGCTGTTCCCGCACCTCACGGTGTGGGACAACATCGCGTTCGGGCTCAAGCGCGACGGCATGCCGAAGGACGCGATCGCCGAGCGCGTGGAGTCGATGCTGAAGCTCGTGCAGCTCGGCAAGTTCGCCAGGCGCAAGCCGCACCAGCTGTCCGGCGGCCAGCAGCAGCGCGTGGCGCTGGCGCGCAGCCTGGCCAAGCGGCCGCAGCTGCTGCTGCTGGACGAGCCGCTGGGCGCGCTCGACAAGAAGCTGCGCGAGGAGACGCAGATCGAGCTGGTCAACATCGTCGAGCAGGTCGGCGGCACCTGCGTGATGGTCACGCACGACCAGGAAGAGGCGATGACCATGGCCTCGCGCATCGCGGTCATGAGCGAAGGCCGCATCCTCCAGGTGGGCGCGCCCGGCGACGTGTACGAGACGCCGGCGACGCGCTTCGTGGCCGACTTCATCGGCAACGTCAACCTGATGGACGGCACCCTGGCGGTCGACCAGCCCGACCACGTGGTGATCGACTGCGCCGACTGCCGACACTACGTGGGCCACGGCATCACCGGCACCGAAGGCATGCCGGTCACGGTGGCGCTGCGGCCCGAGAAGATCCACCTGTCGAGGAGCGCGCCGGCCGACGCCGAGTTCAACACCGCGCGCGGCACGATCCGCGAGCTGTCGTACTTCGGCAGCTACACGGTCTACCAGCTCCAGCTCGCCAGCGGCCTGATGCTGAAGGTGAGCCAGGCCAACGTGCAGCGCCACCGCGACGAGGCGCTCACCTGGGGCGACGAGGCGTGGGCGCACTGGTCGCGCTCGTCGCAGGTGGTGCTGACCTCATGAAGCACCTGCTGCGGCGCTGGCTGCCGGGCGGGCGGGCCGTCGTGATCGGCCTGCCGTTCGCGTGGCTGCTGCTGTTCTTCCTGCTGCCCTTCCTGATCGTGCTGCGCATCAGCGTCTCCGAGATGGAGACGGTGCAGTTCAAGGACCTGCTCACTTTCCGCGACGGCCTGCTGCAGCTGACGATCAAGCTGTCGAACTACCAGTTCATCACGCAGGACGACCTGTACTTCAAGACCTACCTCGCGAGCCTGAAGTACGCGGCCGTCACCACCGTGCTGTGCCTGGCCATCGGCTACCCGTTCGCCTACTTCATGGCGCGCGCCAGGGCCACCGTGCAGCCGGCCCTGCTGATGCTGGTGATGCTGCCGTTCTGGACGTCCTTCCTGCTGCGCGTGTACGCGTGGAAGGGCCTGCTCGGCGAGAACGGCTGGGTCGCCGACGCGCTGATCGCGCTGCGCATCGACCACGTGCTGGTCGCGGCCGGGCTCATCCCCGCGGCCGGCAAGTTCATGAACACGCCGTTCTCGCTCGTGATCGGCATGGTCTACACCTACCTGCCGTTCATGATCCTTCCGCTGTACGCCAACCTGGCGAAGATGGACCTGCGCCTGCTCGAGGCCGCGTCGGATCTCGGCGCGACGCCGTTCAAGGCGTTCTGGCTGGTGACCGTGCCGCTGTCCAAGGCCGGCATCATCGCCGGCTCGATGCTGGTGTTCATCCCCTGCGTCGGCGAGTTCGTGATCCCCGAGCTGCTCGGCGGCCCGCAGACCCTGATGATCGGCCGCGTGCTGTGGGACGAGTTCTTCAGCAACAACGACTGGCCGATGGCCTCGTCGGTCGCGGTGGTGATGATCCTGCTCATCATCGTGCCGCTGGCGCTGTTCAACAAGTACCAGGCCGAGGCCGTGGAGCGACGCGCGTGAACGCGAAGCGACCGCTCTTCGGCGACGCGTTCAACCGCGCCTTCGGCCGCGGCTGGCTCGCCGCGGGCTTCCTCTTCCTGTACCTGCCGATCGTCGCGCTGGTCGTCTACTCGTTCAACGACTCGCCGCTGCCCACCGTGTGGGGCGGCTTCACGCTCGAGTGGTACCGCAAGCTCGCCGACGACCGCGAGATGCTGGCCGGCCTGTGGCTCAGCCTGCGCATCGCGTTCTTCACCGCGTGCGCGTCGGTGGTGCTCGGCACCCTGGCGGCGTTCGCGCTGGTCAAGTACCGGCGCTTCACGGGGCGCACCCTGTTCTCGGGCATGGTCACCGCGCCGCTCGTGATGCCGGAAGTGATCGTCGGGCTGTCGCTGCTGCTGATGCTGGTGTCGATGCAGCGCGCGACGCAGGCGGCGTTCGGCTGGGGCTTCCCCGAGCGCGGCATGCTGACCATCTGGCTCGGCCACCTGCTGCTCGGGCTGGCCTACGCCACCGTCGTGATCCAGGCGCGGCTGCAGGACATACCGCCGCAGCTGGAAGAAGCCGCGATGGACCTCGGCGCGAAGCCGGCGCAGGTGTTCTGGCTGGTCACCTTGCCCATGATCGCGCAGTCGATGCTGTCGGCCTGGCTGCTGACGTTCACCCTGTCGCTCGACGACGTGGTGCTGTCGGCCTTCCTGTCGGGCCCGGGCGCCACCACGATGCCGCTGGTCATCTTCTCGCGCGCGCGCCTCGGGCTGAGCCCGAGCATCAACGCGGTGGCCACCGTGATCATCGTGATCGTCGCCGTCGGCGTGGTGCTCGCGAGCTGGCTCATCGCGCGCGCCGAACGCCGCCGCATGCTCGAGATGGCCGCCGCCGCGCGAGCCGGCGCCTGAAGTTCCGTTCAACGACCGATACCGACCACGTCACACGAGAGGAGAACCCGATGAACGCCTGCAAGCTCAGTGTCCTGGCCGTCGCCCTGGCCGCCGCCTTCCCGATGCCGGCCTCGGCACAGTCGAACGCCGACGTGCTGAAGGAACTGCAGGAGCTGAAGGCGCGCGTCGCCGACCTCGAGAAGAAGCTGAAGGAGGCCGAGGGCAAGCCGCCCGCGCAAGGCCAGTGGGGCATGACGCCGGAACAGGCCGCCGAGTTCAACCGCCTGCAGGTCAAGACCGAGGCGCTCGAGGACAGCCGCGACATGATGGGCCTGAAGAACCTGAAGATCAGCGGCTACATGGACCCGACCTTCATCTACAACAAGCGGCAGGACCGCGCGGGCTTCCAGTTCCTCAACCGCGTCGACGACGACGGCTACAACTACGACAACTCCTACTTCGGCGCCGCGGTCATCGACTTCACGAAGGAGACCGAGGGCGGCTCGCGCTGGCGCCTCACGCTGGCGCCGAACCGCGGCGTGGGAGCCGTGTTCGACGGCGCGTCGATCGTCCACGAGGCAAGCGTGTCGGTGCCGCTGACCGACCTGCAGACGCGCTTCATCGCCGGCCAGGTGCCCGACTGGTCGGGCTACGAGTACCTGCAGCCCACGTTGAACAAGCTCATCACGCACAACCTGCTGTTCGACTTCACGCTGCCCACCGCGTACACCGGCGCCGGCCTGGAGGTCACGCGCGGCAAGTGGATCTACAAGGCCATGCTGGCCAACATGAACTCGAGCCGCCGCAACGCCGGCGAGAAGACGCCGGTCTTCACCTACCGCGTCGACTACGCGCGCGGCGAGTTCCAGGGCTTCGGCTTCGCCGGCGTGCACGGCAAGGCGGCCAACTTCCGCGCCGACGACGGGGTCGGCAACCCGGTCACCGGCCTGCCCTACGACCTGAAGGACACGCGCGTCGACCTGTTCGAGTTCGACGCCTACTTCATCCGCGGCGACTGGACGGTGCAGGGCCAGCTGAGCGTCGGCCAGCAGAAGAACGCGGCGATCACCGCCGATCCCGTCACCGGCGACCTGCGCAACGCCAGGTGGTGGGGTGCGTCGGCGCTCGCGGCCTACAAGTTCACGCCGCGCTTCGAAGGCACCGCGCGACTCGACTACATCGCCAACAAGAAGAACGGCGGCGGCCTGCTCGGCTACAACTTCGCCGACGACCGCAACGGCCTCGGCCCCGACCCCGCCGGCGACCCGGAGATCGGCGCCAACCGCAGCGCGCTCACGCTCGGCCTGAGCTACCTTTTCAACCTGAACACCACCTTCAAGGCCGAGTACCGCCTCGACCGCGCGAGCCAGCCGGTGTTCATCGACGTGAAGAACGGCAGCTACGCCAAGACCAACCACCTGTTCGGCGCCTCGGTGCTCGTGTCGTTCTGAGCGGCGGCACGAGCCACGGGGCGTCGTGGACGAGAGCCTCACCATGACCACCATCGACTGGAAGCAGCGCGCCGCCGCCGTGCGGCCGGACGGGCGCGCCCTCATCGGCGGACGGCGCGTCGGCGCCGTGTCCGGCGAAACCTTCGACTGCGTGTCGCCCATCGACGCTCGCGTGCTCGGCGCGGTGGCGCGCTGCCGGGCCGACGACGTCGACGCCGCCGTGGCGGCCGCGCGCAAGGCCTTCGACGACGGACGCTGGGCCGGCAAGGCGCCCGCGCAGCGCAAGCGCGTGCTGCTGCGCTTCGCCGAGAACGTGCTCGCCGCGAAGGAAGAGCTGGCCCTGCTCGAGACGCTCGACATGGGCAAGCCGATCCGCGACTCGCTGGCGGTCGACGTGCCGTCGACCGCGCGCACCATCGCGTGGTACGCCGAGGCGATCGACAAGGTCTACGACGAGATCGCGCCCACCGGCCGCAACGCGCTGGCGCTCGTCACGCGCGAGCCGATGGGCGTGATCGGCGCGATCGTGCCGTGGAACTACCCGATGATCATGGCCGCGTGGAAGCTCGGCCCCGCGCTCGCGGCCGGCAACTCGGTCGTGCTCAAGCCCAGCGAGAAGAGCCCGCTCACCGCCATGCGCCTGGCCGAGCTGGCGCTGGAGGCCGGCCTGCCCGAGGGCGTGTTCAACGTGGTGCCGGGCTACGGCCACGAGGCCGGCGAGGCGCTCGCGCTGCACATGGACGTCGACGCGATCGGCTTCACCGGCTCCACGCGCGTGGGCCGGCGCATGCTCGAATACGCCGGCCGCAGCAACCTCAAGCGCGTCTTCAACGAACTGGGCGGCAAGAGCGCCTTCGTCGTCTTCCCCGACTTCGACGACCTGCCCCGCGCCGCCCGGACCGTGGCCGGCAGCGTGTTCTACAACCAGGGCGAGAGCTGCAACGCACCCACGCGCGTGCTGGTGCACGAGAGCATCCCCGACGAGTTCGTGCGCATCGTCGCGGGCGAGGCGCCGAAGTACCAGCCCGCCGATCCGCTCGACCCGTCCACCAGCATGGGTGCGCTGGTCGACGACACGCAGCTGCGCACCGTGCTCGGCTACATCGACGCCGGGCACAGCGCGGGCGCGCAGGTGGTCGCCGGCGGCCGCCGGGCGCGCGCCGAGACCGGCGGCTTCTACGTCGAGCCGACCGTGTTCGACCGCGTCACCCCCGACATGAAGATCGCCCGCGAGGAGATCTTCGGCCCGGTGCTCGGCATCCTGCGCTTCAAGGACGAAGCCGAAGCCGTGCGCCTGGCCAACGACTCGCCCTACGGCCTGCAGGCCAGCGTGTGGTCGAGCCACGTCGACCGCGCGCACCGCGTCGCGCGTCAGCTGCGCGCGGGCACCGTGCACGTCAACCCGTACGACGAGGACGACATCACCGTGCCCTTCGGCGGCTACAAGCAAAGCGGCAACGGCCGCGACAAGTCGCTGCACGCGTTCGAGAAGTACACCGAACTGAAGACGACGTGGCTGCGCGTGAACCCCGCGTGAGGAGCCGGCGATGCAGGCCCTTCGACAGGCTCGGGGCGAACGGGGTGCGGCGGCGCGCCCGCACGACCCGTTGGACTCGCACGACCCGTTGGACTCGTACGTCCCGTTCGGGCTGAGCCTGTCGAAGCCCCTCCCCCCACACGACCCGCAAGACCCGCCGCGAGCCGCAGGGCCCCGGCACCGGAGACACGCATGAACCACTCCCGCAACGAACAGCTGATGGCCCGCAAGGCTGCCGCCACGCCGCGCGGCGTGGGCGTGATGGCGACCTTCTTCGCCGACCGCGCCGACAACGCGCTGCTGTGGGACGTCGAAGGCCGTCGCTTCATCGATTTCGCCGGCGGCATCGCCGTGATGAACGTCGGCCACGGCCACCCGAAGGTGGTGGCCGCGATCCGCGAGCAGCTCGAGCGCTTCACGCACACCTGCTACCAGGTGGTGCCGTACGAGAGCTACATCGCGCTGGCCGAGAAGCTCAACCAGCTCACGCCCGGCACGCACGCCAAGAAGACGGCGCTGTTCTCGACCGGCGCCGAGGCGATCGAGAACGCGGTGAAGATCGCCCGCTCGTACACGAAGCGCTCCGGCGTCATCGCCTTCGGCGGCGCCTTCCACGGCCGCTCGATGTTCGCCGTGTCGCTCACGGGCAAGGTGCAGCCGTACAAGGCGGGCTTCGGCCCCTTCCCGCCGGAGATCTACCACGCGCCCTTCCCCTGCCACTGCGCGAGCCTCGACGAGGTGAAGAAGGCCGTGCAGCACCTGTTCAAGGCCGACATCGAGCCGTCGCGCGTGGCGGCCATCGTGTTCGAGCCGGTGCAAGGCGAAGGCGGCTTCAACGTCATCCGGCCGGAGGCCGTGAAGTGGCTGCGCGAGCTGTGCGACGAGCACGGCATCGTGCTCGTCGCCGACGAGGTGCAGACCGGCTTCGGCCGCACCGGCCGAATGTTCGCGATGGAGCACTACTTCGAGCGCTACGGCGTGGTGCCCGACCTGATGGCCATCGCCAAGAGCCTGGCGGCCGGCGTGCCGCTGTCGGCCGTGACCGGCAAGGCCGAGATCATGGACGCGCCCGCACCGGGCGGACTGGGCGGCACCTACGCCGGCAACCCGCTGGCCGTGGCCGCCGCGCACGCCGTGATCGACGTGATGCGCGACGAGAAGCTGCCCGAGCGCGGCGCGCGGCTGGGCGAGCGGCTGCGTGCGCTGCTCGAGTCGCTGCGCCCGCAGGTGCCGCAGATCGCCGACGTGCGCGGCCTGGGCGGCATGTGCGCCGTCGAGTTCCAGCGTCCGGCTGCGGGCGAACCCGACGCCGAGCTCACGAAGCGCGTGCAGGCCGAGGCCTTGCAGCGCGGCCTGATCCTGCTGACCTGCGGCGTCAACGCCAACGTCGTGCGCTTCCTGTTCCCGTTGGCCATCGACGAGGCCGTGTTCGACGAGGCGCTCGGCATCCTGCGCGAATCGGTGCTGGCTGCGACGGCATGAGCGCGCTGCGCGAGCGCCTGGCCGCGCAGGGTGTGCACACCCTGCTCGTGCAGTTCACCGACCTGCACGGCGTGGCCAAGGGCAAGCTCGTGCCGCTCGCGCACCTCGACACCGTGCTGGCCGACGGTGCCGGCTTCTCGGGCCCGTCGATCTGGGGCACCGGACTCGCGCGCAGCGGAGCGCGCTCGGAGTACTACGCACGCGGCGACGCCACCACCGCGATGCCGCTGCCGTGGTGGCCCGGCGTCGCGCGCATCGTCGGCGACGGCTTCGTGGCCGGTGCGCCGTTCGACGCGTGCCCGCACCAGGTGCTGCGTCGCGCGCTGGCGCGGCTGGCCGAGCGCGGCTGGAGCCTGCGCACCGGCATCGAGCCCGAGTTCTTCCTGCTGCGCCGCGACGGCAGCCGCTTCGTGCCGGCCGACGACCTCGACCGGCTCGACAAGCCGAGCTACGACCTGAAGTCGCTGGCGCGCCAGGCGCCGCTGCTGCGCGAGCTGCACGAGTCGCTCGAGGCCTGCGGCTTCGACCTGCTGCAGATCGACCACGAGGACTCGCACGGCCAGTACGAGCTGAACTTCGCCTTCGACGACGCGCTCGCCAGCGCCGACCGGCTGATGCTGTTCAAGCTGGCCGCGCACGCCGTCGCCGAACGCCACGGCTGCGTGTTCTCGATGATGCCCAAGCCCTTCGCCGACCAGCCCGGCAGCGGCCTGCACTTCCACGTCTCGCTGTGGCAGGCCGACGGCACGTCCGCGCGCAACCTGTTCGCCGATCCGGCGCAGCCCCTGTCGACGCTCGCGCGGCACTTCATCGGCGGCGTGCTGCGGCACGCCGCGGCGCTGGCCGCGATCGGCGCGCCCACCGTCAACTCCTACAAGCGGCTCGTGGTCGGCGAGTCGCGGTCGGGCACGAGCTGGGCGCCGGCCTACGTGGCCTGCGGGCCCAACAACCGCACCGCGCTCGTGCGCACGCTGCCCGGCCGCTTCGAATGGCGATTGCCCGATGCCGCGGCCAACCCGTATCTCGCGACGGCGGCGCTCGTGGCCGCGGGCCTCGACGGCATCGATCGCGCGATCGACCCCGGCCCCGAGTGCACCGACGACCTGTTCGAGCTGTCGCCCGCGCAGATTCGCGAGCGCGGCATCGCGCTGCTGCCGCAGTCGCTGCGCGAAGCCGTGGACGCGCTCGACGCCGACGCGACCATCGCCGCCGCGCTCGGCCCCACCTTGCACCGCGAGTTCGTGAGCCTGAAGCGCGCCGAGGCGACCGAGTACGACCGCCACGTCAGCGAGTGGGAGCTGCAGCGCTACGCGGCCGCGTTCTGAACGGCATTGCCGCCCGGCCGCGGCGGGCACAGAATGGCGCCGTCCACACGGAGGGAACGGCCATGCGCATCAGCGTCTCCGGCGACAAGGCGCTCGTCGAGCGCCTCGAGGCGGCCGTGCAGGCCGACGGCGCCGCCACCGAGCGGCCCGCCCAGCAGCGCGATCCGACCGAGCAGGCCTTCGGCATCGCGGAGGTCGCCACCGTCGTGGCCATCCTCACCGGCGTGGCGAAGCTGATCGAGTACCTGGTCATGGTGGCCAAGGCCCTGAACGAGGACGAGAAGCAGACCGTGCGCGTCAAGACCGCGCTCGGCGTCGTGACGCTCGAGCTGCACGCCGACGTCAGTGCGGCGGAGCTGCGCCGCACGCTCGCGTCGCTCGAGGCCCAGCGCTGACGGCCGCGCCGGCATCGACGAAACGGCAGCGACGAAACGTCAGCGACGAGACCGCATCCACCAGCGAGCATCGACCATGGCCGAGTCCATCGTCCAGGCCGACTTCGGCGGCTTCAACCCGCGCTTTCCCGGCGTGACGGTGAAGGTGGGCTCCGAGGCCGCGCTGCGCGCCTTCCACGAGTACGTCCGCGCGCCGGCGGGCCGGGTGCCGGCGGGCGACTCGCTCGAGGAGATCGCGCTGCTCTCGGTGCTCGACCACGAGGTGCGCCACTATCACGACGCACTGCTCAGCCCGTACGCCAACACGGTGTTCCGGCTGCGGCTGCAGTCCGTGATCAGCGGCGTGCAGGCGATGGTGATCGCGCGCGAGGTCGACGGCGAGCTGCTGCCCGTGCCGCTCGCGCGCTGGATCACCACGCCGGCCGACGCTCGCGTCGCGTGCGTCGAGGAGTGGCAGGCGCTGCTGGCGGCGCGATCGTCGGCGGTCGCGCTGCCCGTCAGGACGCTCGAGGAGCTGCTCGCGGCAGCCGAGCCGGGGGTCCTCAGCATCGCCGACGCCGCCGTGGCCGACGGCTTCCAGGCCGCGGCCGAGAACGCCGTGCGCGCCTACCTGCGCATCGACCAGGTGACGGCGGGGTTCCTGCGGCAGTACGTCGACGACCCGCCGTGGCCCGAGCTGCAGCCGTTCCTGCTCTACGAAGTGCTCGCGCTGTGCGTGCAGCTGCACGCGATCTGGATCGGCCAGGGCGAAGCACAGGCCGTCGCGTTCGCGCGGCACCTGATGCGCTCGCCGCTGCCGTACGCCTTGCTGTGGCGGCGCGTGCACGCCGTCGCGGACCGCGTGACCCCTGCGGTCGAGTCGCACGCGAGCGGCATCCTGCGACTGCTGCTGGTCACCCGGCAGATGATGGCGATGGCGCAGTGGGCGGTCATGGGCTTCTACCAGACCGACGGCGCGGCGGCGTGTCCGGCCGTCCGCCTGATGGCGCTCGTGAGCCACCTGCTCGCCGACGGCGACGCGCGGCACGACTTCGCGTACGACATCGGCGCCACGTGGGACCACTGGGACGCGCAGGTCGGCCGCATCACGCCGTGGCGCGACGCGTTGCAGGAGATGCTCGCGCAAGCCGACCGCGCGGTGCAGCGCTACGGTCGCATCAAGGAGCTGTGGCACGCCGGTCCGGTGATGCCGGAGTTCGTCAACGACATCCTCGCGCGCCACGTGGCGGCGCAGAAGACCGTGGTCGGCCACGTCCTGAAGGACCCGGAGACCTTCGTGAATCCGGCCGCCTACGTGCAGCTCCCCTACGGCACCCTGCCCGTGCCGGTGGTGCGCCTCGAGGTGACCGGCGGCTACATCCCGTTGTCGGACTTCGAAGGCAGCGCCTACGTGCCGTCGACCACGATCACGTCCGACGGTGTCGCATACGCCAACCGCTGGATCGTCCGCGCGCCCGACCCCGACTTCGACGCGCGCCGCCTGGCCGCCGAGTCGTTCGAGCGCGTGACCCAGCTGTGCGACATGGCGTTCTCGTGGCATCCCGTGCCCGACGACCTGCACCGCACGATGCAGCACGAACTCGAACGCCACTGCGGCAAGCGCGTCGTGCACCTGGTGTGAGCGGCGGCCGCCCCGCCGTCAGCGCGACGGTCCGGACGCGAAGATCGCGTCGAACTGCCGCATCACCTCGTCGACGTCCAGCGGCTTGGTCCAGTAGTCGGCGAAGCCCGCGGCGCGCGCCCGCTCGATGCCTTCGGGCATCGCGTCGGCGGACACGGCGATCGCGCGCACCTCGCCGAGGCCGGGCAGTGTGCGCAATGCCGACAGCAACTCGGTGCCGGACATGTCGGGCAGCTGCATGTCCAGCAGCAGCAGCTCGGGCGCGAACGTGCGCACCGTCTCCAGTGCGGTGGTGGCGTCCGGCGCGATGCGCAGCTCCACGTCGCCACGCAGGCCGAGCAGCGTCGCCATCAGCAACGCATTGACCTCGTTGTCCTCGACGTAGAGCACGCGGTGGCGCTGCATGCCGCCGCCGGCGCCACGGCGCGTGGGCAGCGCCGGTGGCGTCACCGGCGCGTCGGCGGACGACACGTCGCCCGCCGACGGCAGCCAGACGCTGAAGGTCGAACCGGCCCCGGGTCGGCTGTGCACGTCGAGCCGGCCGTTCATGAGGCCGACCAGCCGGTGCACGATCACCAGGCCGAGCCCGCTGCCTTCGGTGCGCGTGCGCTCGGCGCCGCGCCGGTTGAACGGCTCGAATAGCTGCGCCTGCTGCGCCGCGGTCCGTCCGGGGCCTTCGTCCGACACGTCGATGCGCACGCCGCCGCC
>CAZFET010000006.1:19694-26740 GCA_964517545.1 uncultured Burkholderiaceae bacterium | reverse complement strand
CCCCGATGTCCCCGCTCGCGCTGTCGCTCGTGCTCGTCGCCGCCGCCTTGCATGCGTGGTGGAACCTCGTCATCAAGCAGGCGCAGGCGGACGACCGGTTCGTGCTGCTGGTCGCGTTGTCGATCCTCGTGCTGTGGGCGCCGGTGGGCGTGTGGGTGGCGTGGGACTCGGTGCCCGCCTGGGGCTGGGCGCAGTGGGTGGCGGTCATGGCCAGCGGCTGCGTGCACGTCGTGTACTTCCGCTGCCTGCTGCGCGGCTATCGCGAGAGCGACCTGACGGTGGTGTACCCGGTGGCGCGCGGCACCGGGCCGCTGCTCGCCTCGGCCGGCGCGATCGTGCTGCTGGGCGAGGCGATCACCGCGTTCGGCGCGGCCGGCGTGCTGGCCATCACGGCCGGGGTGTTCCTGGTCGCGGGCGGCCCGGCGCTGTGGCGTGCCACGCACGACCCCGCGCGCCGCGAGCGTGTGCGCAAGGGCCTGGCGTGGGGCGGCGCGACCGGTGTGCTGATCTGCACCTACACGCTGATCGACGGCTATGCGGTGAAGGTGCTGCTGGTGTCGCCGCTGCTGGTCGACTACGCGGGCAACCTGTTCCGCCTGCCGATGCTGCTGCCGGCCGCGCTGCGCCACCCCGACGGCATCGGCGTGGTGTGGCGCGAGAAGCGCCGCGCGATCCTGTTCGTCGCCACGGTGAGCCCGCTGGCCTACATCCTGGTGCTGTACGCGATGCGGCTCGCGCCGCTGTCGCACGTGGCGCCGGCGCGAGAGGTGTCGATGCTGTTCGCGGCCATCGTCGGCGGACGCCTGCTCGGCGAAGGCGACCGCGGCCCGCGCATCGCGGGTGCCGCGTGCATCGCGCTGGGCGTCGTGGCGCTGGCCTCGTAGCGCGGGCCGCGGGCGGCGATCAGCGCCCGAACAAGCCCTTGATCACGTTGCCCACGCCCTCGACCACGCCGCCCACGCTCACGCCCAGCACCTCGGCCAGCCCGGAGGCCAGTCGCGTGGCGAAGTGGTCGTTGACCGAGAACGACGGGTCGTCGAGCCGGCCTTCGAGCGTGAAGCGCACCTCGATGCGGCCGTTGCGCTTCATCGCCGCGAGCACCGCCTGGCGCGGCACGCCGGCGATCGTGCCGAGCACGCCGTCGCCACTGCCGAGCTCGAGGTCGGTCAAGGTCACCACGCCGGGGGCCGACAGGCGCTGCGACTTCACGTTCGCGTCGAGCACCAGATCGAGCCGTCCGCTGCGCACGCCGCTCTCGGCCACCTTCAGCAGGTACGGCTGCAGCACGACCAGGTCGATGCCGCGGGCGCGCGCGGCGAGCTTCGCGTCGCGCGTGGCCGGCGTCAGCGTGCCCTTGACCGACAAGCTGCCGTCGTGGCGCGCGCCCTTGAGCGTGGCGCTCAGCTCCACGTCGAGCGGCTGGTCCAGCGCCGGCAGCACCAGCCCGTCGACTTGCGCGTCGAGGCGCTCGAGCCGCAGCCGGTGCGGTCCGCGCGCGAGCGATGCATCGTGGAAGTCGACCGTCGTGCCGGTCAGCACGACCGAGTGCACGTGCACGGCCGCCGGCTCGGCTGCGGCGTCACCGCGCGCGGCCGGCGCGTCGTCGCGGCGCGACTCCAGCAGCGCGGGCAGCACGCGCAGCCGGCCGTCGCGCGTGCGCTGCATCGACAGGTAGCCGCCCGTCACCTCGACCTTCGCCACGTGCCAGCCGCGCCCGACGAGGCTGCGCCACGACGGCAGCACGCGCACGCGCTCGGCACGCAGCTCGTCGCGCGCGGGCCAGCCGCGCGCCGCGGCCGTGATGACGAGCCCGCGCAGTTCCACGCCGCGCCAGCCGATGCTCAGCGACTCGAGGCTCGCGCGCGGCCCGAGCGCTTCGATCACCACCGCGTGCAGCTGGCGCGTCGCCACGTGCGTGGCGGCGACGGCGAGCGCGGCCAGCGCGAGCAGCACGCCGGCGGCGACCCGCCAGCGGCGGTTGCGCGGCGGCGAGGGAGGCGCCGAACCCGGCGTCGAAGCGTTCGCGGACATCGGCCCGATTGTGGTCCGCCTCGATGCCCCTCGCCGAACGCGAGCGCGAAACCGGCCGCGACAATCGGGCCGATGCAGTACCTCGGCGTGGACTTCACCAGCGCCCCGCGGCGCGCCAAGCCCATCACCGTGGCCCGCGGGCGGCTCGACGGCGTGCGCGTGCGGCTCGATCGCGTGGATCGGCTCGAGTCGTTGCGCGCCTTCGAGGACCTGCTGCTCGAGCCCGGTCCGTGGACCGGCGGCTTCGACTTCCCGTTCGGCCTGCCGCGCGAGCTGGTCGAGGCGCTCGGCTGGCCGCGCGAGTGGCGCGCCTGCATCGAGCATTACGCGCGTCTCGACCGTGCGACGATCCGCGACACGTTCGCCGCGTTCTGCGCCGCGCGGCCCGCGGGCTCGAAGTTCGCGTACCGCGCGTGCGACCGGCCGGCCGGCTCGTCGCCGTCGATGAAGTGGGTGAACCCGCCGGTGGCCTTCATGCTGCACGCGGGCGTGCCGCGCCTCGTGGCGGCCGGCGTGCGGCTGCCGGCGCTGCACCACGGCGACCCCGCGCGCGTGGCGCTCGAGGCCTACCCGGGCCTGCTCGCGCGCGAGCTGATCGGCAGCCGTTCGTACAAGAGCGACACCCGCGCGCAGCAGACCGCTGCGCGCCTGATCGCGCGCAAGGACCTGCTCGATGCGCTGGAGCAGGGGCGCACGCGGCTGGGCCTGCGCATCGTGCTCAGCCACGCGCAGCGCGACGCGCTCGTGGCCGACGCCGCCGGCGACCTGCTCGATGCCGTGCTGTGCCTCGTGCAGGCGGCGTGGGCCGGCACGCGACCGGGCTGGGGGATGCCGGCACGGGTCGATCCGCTGGAAGGATGGATCGTCTCGGCCGCCGCGCCGCAGGCGGGCGGCGCATGAACCCCGACCTGCTGTTCCCGACCCTGCTGGCCGCGAGCGCGCTGCTGTTCGCCAGCGTGGTCGCGGGGCTGTACTCGACGCGTGCGGGGCTGTCGTTCCTGCTCGTGTTCCTGGTGGCCGGCATGCTGGCCGGCGAAGACGGCCCGGGCGGCCTGAAGTTCGACGACTACGCGCTGTCGTACGGGGTCGGCACCGGCGCGCTCGCGCTGACCCTGCTCGACGGCGGCCCGCGCAGGCGGGTCGCCCGCTGCCGCACCGGGCTGCGGCCGGCGCTGTGGCTGGCCACGGCCGGCGTGGTCGTCACCGCCGCGATCACCGGCGTGGCGGCCATGTGGCTGCTCGGCGTCGACTGGCGTCTCGGGCTGCTGGCCGGCGCCATCGTCGGCTCCACCGACGCGGCCGCGGTGTTCGCCGCCATGCGCACCGCCAAGGTCAGGTTGTCCGAACGCATGGCCGCCACGCTCGAGATCGAGTCGGGCCTGAACGACCCGATGGCCGTCTTCCTGACGCTCGCGCTCATCGCGTGGATCACCGCGCCGGCCGGCGGCGACGCGCTCGCCTTCGCGCAGCTGCTGGTCACGCAGGCCGTCGGCGGCGCGGCGGTGGGCCTGGTCGCGGGCTTCGCGGTGGCGGCGTGGCTGCTGCGTCTGCCGCTGCGCGAAGAGCTGCAGGGCATCGCCGCGCTGCTGCTGCTGTCCAGCGGCGTGGCCACCTTCGCGCTGGCCGGCTGGATCGGCGGCTCGGGCTTCCTCGCGGTGTACCTGTTCGGGCTGGTGGTCGGCGCGCGCGCCGAGAGCCTGGTGCGCGATGCGCTGAGCGCGATGGACGGCTTCGCGTGGCTGTCGCAGGCGGTGATGTTCCTGCTGCTGGGCCTGCTGGTCACGCCGCATCGGCTGCTCGACCACCTGCTGCCGGCGCTGGGCGTGGCCGCGGTGCTGATGCTCGTCGCGCGCCCCGCCGCCGTGGCGCTGTGCCTGCTGCCGCTGCGCTTCGGCGCGCGCGAGATCGGTTTCGTGTCGTGGGTGGGCCTGCGCGGCGCCGTGCCCATCGTGCTGGCGCTGTTTCCGGTGATCGCCGGCGTCGACGACGAGCGCGCGCTGTTCGACGTGGCCTTCGTCGTGGTGCTCGCGTCGCTGGTACTGCAGGGCACCACCATCCCGTGGGCCGCACGCCGCAGCGGCGTGGCGCTGCCCGACGCCGCCGACGAGCCCGCGCACCGCGCGCGCTTCGGCGACTTCGTGCTCGATCCGCGCGCGCCCGTCGGCGAGCTGTGCCGCTTCTACGGCCTGCAGGTCCCCGACACCGCCGACGCGCCGCTCGGCCGCTGGCTCGCGCAGCGCCTCGGCCGCCCGCCCGTGGTGGGCGACGTGGTCGAGTGGAGCGGCGCGCGCTTCAGCGTGCGCGGCATGGACGGGGCGGAGGTGTCGGCGGTGGGGTTGAAGGCGACGGACGGCGACGAGTGAGGCCGAGGACCCGCGGCGTGCGTGCCCGAGCGGATGGGTCGGAGCGTGCCGCGACAGCTCCACGAGGCTGCGCACGTCGCGCGCCGGTCCGGCGCTGCGTCGGCCGTCGCATTCGCGGCCGTCGTGACCGCGTCGCCGCGGTGTCGGTCGACCCCGATCGCGGCGATCTGGCAAGGTACGCCCCGTGACCCCCGACCTCGCCCCCGCCGACGCCTGGTTCGCCGCCCGCGGCTGGCGGCCGTTCGAGTTCCAGCGCGAGGTGTGGGCCGCGATGGCCGACGGGCGCAGCGGCCTGCTGCACGCCACCACCGGCAGCGGCAAGACCTACGCGGTGTGGTTCGGGGCGCTGCAGCGCGCGCACGCGCAAGGCGGCCTGCAGGTGCTGTGGCTCACGCCGATGCGCGCGCTGGCCGCCGACACCACGCGCGCGCTCGAGCTGCCGCTGGCCGACCTGCGTCCGGCGTGGCGGGTCGGCCAGCGCACCGGCGACACGCCGTCGGCCGAGCGCGCGCGGCAGGAGCGCCGCTGGCCCGAGGCGCTGGTGACCACGCCCGAGTCGCTGAGCCTGATGCTCACCCGCGCGCAGGCGCGCGACGAACTGGCCGGCGTGCACACCGTGATCGTCGACGAGTGGCACGAGCTCATCGGCAACAAGCGCGGCGTGCAGGTGCAGCTCGCGCTGGCGCGGCTGCGGCGCTGGAACCCGCGGGTCGTCGTGTGGGGCCTGAGCGCGACCCTGGGCAACCTCGACGAGGCGATGGCCACCCTGGTGGGCGGCGACGGCGGCCGGCTGGTGCGCGGGCGCATCGAGAAGCACCTCGTCATCGACACCTTGCTGCCGGCCGAGCCCGGCCGCTTCTCGTGGGGCGGCCACCTCGGTGCGCAGATGCAGCAGCCGGTGGTCGACGAGATCGAGCGCTCGTCGACCACGCTCGTGTTCACCAACGTGCGTTCGCAGGCCGAGATCTGGTACCAGCTGCTGCTGCAGGCGCGGCCCGACTGGGCCGGGCAGATCGCGCTGCACCACGGCTCGCTCGACAAGAGCGTGCGCGAATGGGTGGAGCTGGGCCTGAAGAACGGCACGCTCAAGGCGGTGGTGGCGACCTCGTCGCTCGACCTCGGCGTGGACTTCCTGCCGGTCGAGCGCGTGCTGCAGATCGGATCGGCCAAGGGCGTGGCGCGGCTGCTGCAGCGCGCCGGGCGCAGCGGCCACGCGCCGGGTCGCGCGAGCCGCGTGACCCTCGTGCCGACCCACACGCTCGAGCTGGTGGAGGCCGCGGCGGCGCGCCGTGCGGCGCTGGCCGGCCGCGTGGAGAGCCGCCGCAGCCCCGACAAGCCGCTCGACGTGCTGGTGCAGCATCTGGTCACCGTGGCGCTGGGCGGCGGCTTCACGGCCGACGCGCTGTTCGACGAGGTGCGCGGCGCGCCGGCGTATCGCGATCTCACGCGCGCCGAGTTCGACTGGGCGCTGGCCTTCGTCGAGCGCGGCGGCGCGAGCCTCGGCGCCTATCCCGACTACCACCGGGTGCGGCGCGACGAGTCGGGCACGTACCGCGTGCCCGACCGCGGCATCGCCAAACGTCACCGCCTGCAGGTGGGCACGATCGTCAGCGATGCGTCGATGCAGGTGAAGTGGCTCTCCGGCGGCAGCATCGGCACGATCGAGGAGGGCTTCATCGCGCGGCTGTCCAAGGGCGACCACTTCGTCTTCGCGGGGCGCGTGCTCGAGTACGTGCGCACGCAGGACATGACGGCCTACGTGCGCAAGGCGAGCAAGCCCAGGGGCATCGTGCCCGCCTGGGCGGGCACCAAGATGCCGCTGTCGAGCGAGCTGGCCGACTCGGTGCAGGCGCTGCTCGACGGCGCCGCCGCGGGCGACTGGGTCGACCTCGCCGAGCCCGAGATGCAGGCCGCGCAGCCCATGCTCGCCACGCAGCAGCGGCTGTCGAAGCTGCCCACGTCGCAGCGGCTGCTGGTCGAGCGCTTCACGTCGCGCGAGGGCCATCATCTCTTCGTCTATCCGTTCGGCGGGCGCAACGTGCACATCGGCCTCGCGCAGCTGCTCGCGTGGCGGCTCGCGCGCGCCGCGCCCAACACCTTCTCGCTGTCGGTCAACGACTACGGGCTCGAGCTGCTGGCGGTGCGCCCGGTGGATGCGGCGCCGCTGCTCGACGGATCGCTGTTCGCCACCGACGGCCTGCTGCACGACGTGCTGGCGAGCCTGAACTCGGGCGAGCTCGCGCAGCGGCGCTTCCGCGAGATCGCGCGCGTGGCCGGCCTCGTGTTCAGCGGCTACCCGGGCGCGCCGAAGAGCCTGCGGCAGATCCAGGCGTCGTCGTCGCTGTTCTTCGAGGTGTTCCGCAAGTACGACGCCGGCAACCTGCTGCTCGGCCAGGCCGAGCGCGAGGTGCTGTCGCAGGAGCTCGAGCTCAAGCGCCTGGCCGCCACGTTGACGCGCATGGCCGCGCGCCGCATCGAGTTCGTCGACCTCGAGGTGCCCAGCCCGTTCAGCCTGCCGCTGATGGTGGAGCGGCTGCGCGAGCAGGGCATCACCAGCCCAGCGGCCATCGAGGCGGCGATAAAGCAGTTAGCCCGCGACCTCGGACCGGCGGGCCGCGACAACGACTACGGCTACGGGCTGATCCAGCCGCG
>CAZFET010000006.1:0-19684 GCA_964517545.1 uncultured Burkholderiaceae bacterium | reverse complement strand
CTGATGGTGGAGCGGCTGCGCGAGCAGCTCTCGACCGAGAAGCTGAAGGACCGGCTCGCGCGCATCCTCGCGGACGCGGAGGCCGAGCTCGCGCGCCCGGCGCCGGCGCCGGCGCGGCGCAGGCGGAGGGCCGCATGAAGCTCGGACGCCTGCTGCGCGCGGTCGACATGGCGCGGCTCGCGACCTACCTGCTCGCGCTGTGGAAGCTCGCGCGCCACGCCGACACGCCGCGCGCCGCGAAGCTCGTGGCGATCGTGGTGCTCGCCTATGCGCTGAGCCCGATCGACCTGATCCCCGACTTCATTCCGGTGCTCGGGCAGCTCGACGACCTGCTGCTGGTGCCGCTGGGGATCGCGCTCGCGGTGAAGCTGGTGCCGCCGGCGCAGTGGCAGGCGCGCCTGCGCGAGGCCGAGGCCGGCACCGAGAAGCTGCCGCGCCTGTGGTGGGGCGCGCTGCTGGTGGTCGGCGTGTGGCTGCTGCTGCTCGTGCTGTTCGTGGCGTGGCTGCTGTCGTGGCTGGCCGTCGCATGAGGCGCGGCGCGTGGCGGGCCGTCGTGCTGGCGCTGTGCGCGTGCGCGGGCGGCGCGCACGCGCTCGAAGGCACCGTCACGCGCGTGAGCGATGGCGACACGCTGTGGGTGCGTCCGCTCGACGGCGCACGACCGGTGAAGGTGCGCGTGCAGGGCATCGACGCGCCCGAGATCTGCCAGCCCTGGGGCCGCGAGGCGAAGCTCGCGCTGCAGGCGCTGGTGCAGGGGCAGGTGGTGCGGCTCGACCGCGACGGCCTGCGCGACGAGCACGGCCGGCTCCTCGGACGCCTGCTGCGCGGCGACGAGGACATCGGCGCGCGCCTGGTGCGCGAGGGCCACGCGTGGAGCCACCGCTGGCGCCGCGACGGCGGCCCGTACCTGATCGAGGAAGTCGACGCGCGCTCGGCAAGGCGCGGGCTGTTCGCCGATCCGCGCGCGGTGCACCCGCGCGACTTCCGCCGGCGCCACGGACCGTGCGACGCCGCCCGCGCCGAGGTCAGCGCCGCACCGGCCCGCTGAGCGTCACCGCCAGCCCGCCCGGCCCCGCCGCGGCCGCCTCCGTCACGCCCGTCACTTCCACCGGACCCAGCGCAGTTCGAGGGTGTCGGTGGGGGTCATCACCAGCGCGACCTTGCGGCTTGCCGCCCAGTTCAGCTTGCGCCGGTACAGCGGGACGTAGGGCACGTCGTCGGCGGCCAGGCGCAGCGCCACGCCCACCATCGCGCGGCGGCGCGTCAGGTCGGGCTCGACGCGGATGTCGTCGATCAGCCGGTCGAGCTTCGGGTTGGAGTAGCGGCCCGCGTTGAACACGCCCGGCCCGGTGGGCTCCCAGGTGCGCAGCAGCGCGTTGAGCGACACCCACGCATCGGTCTGCGGCGTCCAGCCGAACTCGATGAGGCTGGCCGTGGCCTGGCTCAGCTTGGGGAAGAACTGGTTGGTCGGCGCGCTGCGCAAGGTGGTGCGGATGCCCACCTGCGTGAGCATCGCCGCGACGGCCTGGCAGGCCGCCTCGCGCCATGCGATGTTCACGCAGTCGAGCGTGACCGAGAAGCCGTCGGGATAGCCGGCCTCCTTCAGCAGCGCGCGCGCCTTCGCCGGGTCGAACGGCGGGCGCTTCTCCAGCTCGGGCGGCGCGCCTTCGACGAGCGGCGAGAACATCGCGCCGGTCGGCACGGCCTGGCCGCGCAGCACCTTCTGCGCGATGAGTTCGGCGTTGAGGGCGTGGGCCACCGCGCGCCGCACGCGCACGTCCTTGAAGGGGTTGCGGCCTTTCACGTCGCTCCACTGCAGTTCGTCGCGCGCCTGGTCGAACGTGAGGTACTGCGTGCCGAGGTCGCCGATGGTGTGCACGGCGATCTGCGGGTCGCGCTTCAGGCGCTCGACGTCCTGGAACGGCGGGTCGAGCACGACGTCGACCTCGCCCGAGGCCAGCGCGGCCAGCCGCGTGGCGTCGGACTTGATGGTGACGAAGTGCACCTCCTCGACCTGGCCCGGGCGGCGATCCTTCCAGCCCCACCACGCCGCGTGGCGCTTGAGCACCGTGCGCACGTCGGGCTCGTAGCGCTCGAGCCGGAACGGGCCGGTGCCGTTGGCATTGCGCACCGCGAAGGTCTCCTGCTTCGCGTTGAAGTCCTGCGCGCGCTCGACCCCGTGCTTCTGCGCCCACGCGCGACTCATCATCGCGATGAACTGCAGCTTCTCGGGCAGCACGGCGTCGGGCGCCTCGAGCTGGATGTCGATGGTGTGCGCGTCGACCTTGCGCACGCCGCTCACGCCGCGCAGCTGGAACGAGCGCTGCGACGGCTTGGCCAGCGCGCGCTCGAGCGAGAACACCGCGTCGTCGGCGGTGAAGGGCGTGCCGTCGTGGAACACCACGCCCTGGCGCAGGCTGAAGCGCCACGTCGTCGGCCCGAGCGTCTTCCAGCCGGTGGCGAGCGCGGGCTCGATCGCGAAGTTCTCGTCGCGGCTCACCAGGTGCTCGTGGATCTGCAGGGTCACCCGCGAGTGGTACAGCAGCGCCAGCGCGTGCGGATCCATGGTCTGCGGGTCGAAGGCGCTGGCGACGCGCAGCACCTTGGCGGGCGCCGCCGCCGGCTGCGACGCCGCCGGGCCAGCCGCGAAGGCCAGCAGCGCGGCGACGAACAAGGCGGTCGCGGCGCGCAGCGCGCCCGGCAGCGAGGCGGGTGTCGGTCGGGTCGGATGCATGGCGCGCGGATTGTCGATGCGGCGCTGCCGCAGGCGATCTGGGGATGTCCCGCGGCGTCGTGCCGCGCGACACTCGCCGCCACCGTCCGCCGGAGCACGCCATGGACCGCAATGTCGTCGTCGTCAGCGACGGTCGTCCGATCGCCGCGGTGCAGCAGGGCCTCGCGCGCTTCCTGCCGGGGCTCGACGCGGGGCTGGTGCCGCTGGCCGGCGACCGCGCGCTGATGCCCGGCCCGCTGGCGCGCGCGCTGCGCGTGGAGTACGGCGCGAAGGCGGTGCCGGCGATCCTGGCGGCCATCGGCGTGACGCAGGCGTTCGACATCGGCGACGAGGCCACCACCGCGCTGCTGCGGGCGCGCGACGTGTCGGCGCTGCCGTCGCGCGCGGCGCTGCGCACCGCAGCGGTGGTGACGGGCGACTGGCACCTGAACGCGTGCAAGGTGCCCGCCGCGTGGGCGCTCGTCGGCGGCCCCGACGCGATCGACTGGAGCGGCGTGCGCGTCGGCCAGATCGACACCGGCTTCACGCGCCATCCGGTGTTCGGCTTCGGCGGCGCGACGTGGATCGATCTCGCCATGGGCCGCACCTTCTTCGCCGGCGGCAACCCCGGCGACGAGGAAGGCCCGGGCCAGGGCGAGGACCCGCTCGCCAACTCGGAGGACGGCCACGGCACCAAGGTCGGCAGCGTGCTGTGCGGGCTCGACCCGGCCGCGCCGGGCGGCACCTACCGCGGCGTGGCGCCGAAGGTGCCGCTGGTGCCGGTGCGCATCGCCAACCATCCGCTGATCGACCACGCGCAGCGCCAGTTCGCGCAGGCGGTCGATCACCTCGTCGACACGGCGCGCGTGCAGGTCATCAACCTCAGCATGGGCGCGGTGCTGTCGCCGGTGAGCCGCGAGATGCGGCGCGCGGTCAACAAGGCCTACGACGCCGGCGCGATCCTGGTGTGCGCGGCCGGCAACATCGTGCGCGACGTGGTCAAGCCGGCGCGCATCGGCCGCACTCTGGCGATCGCCGGCGTGGGCCCGGAGCTGAAGCCTTGGCCCAAGAGCAGCCTCGGTCCCGAGGTCGACGTGAGCGGGCCGGCCGACGTGATCCGCCGCGCCGAGAGCCGCCGCGGCGGCCGCTTTCGCTACGGCATCGGCGACGGCACCTCGTTCGCCGCCGCGATGGTCAGCGGCGCGGCGGCGCTGTGGCTGGCGCACCGCCGCGCCGGGATCGCGGCCGAGTACGCGCAGCCGTGGCAGCGGGTCGAGGCCTTCACGACCCTGCTGCGCGCGAACGTCGTCGTGCCGCCCGTGTGGAACCCGGGCGCGTTCGGCAGCGGCGTGCTCGACGTCGAGGCGCTGCTGCGGGCGCCGCTGCCTGCGGCGTCCAGCTTGACGCAGGCCGCGCCGGTGTAGGCGCCGGCTCGCGCGGGCGCCGTCCGTCGCTCGCGTGCTGGAAGTGCCGCCCGCGCCGGCCTAAGGTGATCGAACGGTGCGGCCGGTGCCGCGCCGGAGGAGACGACCATGGCCCTCTACTACGCTCTGTGCAACTTCACCGACCAGGGCATCCGCAACGTCAAGGAGACGACGCATCGCGCCGAGGCGGTGGAGGCCGCAGCGCGCAAGTCCGGCGTCACGATGAAGCACATCGCCTGGACCCTGGGCAGCTACGACCTCGTGGTGCAGTTCGAGGCCCCCGACGACGAGACCATGACCGCCTTCGGCCTGGCCATCGGCATGCAGGGCAACGTGCGCACGCAGACCCTGCGCGCGTTCTCGCGCGACGAGATGAACCGCATCCTGGCGAAGGTGCCGTCCTGAGAGCCGCCGGCCGGCAGGGCGCGCGCGGTCCGATCAGCCGCGCGCGCGCATCAAGGTCGACTTGCCGAACAGGCTCTCGATCAGGTCGACCGCGAGTTCGGCGGTGCGGTTGCGCACGTCGAACGCCGGGTTGAGTTCCATCACGTCGAGCGAGGCGAGCGCGCCGGTGTCGGCGATCATCTCCATGCACAGCTGCGCCTCGCGGTAGGTGGGGCCGCCCTTGACGGTGGTGCCCACGCCGGGCGCGATGTCGGGGTCGAGGAAGTCGACGTCGAAGCTCACGTGCAGATGCGTGTTCGCGTCGAGCGTCGCGAGCGCGAGTTCCATCGTGTGGCGCATGCCCATCTCGTCGATGTAGCGCATGTCGAAGACCTCGAGGTCCTGCTCGTGCACGAAGCGCTTCTCGCCGGGGTCGACGCTGCGGATGCCGATCTGCCGCACCCACTTCGGGCTGATGGCGGGCACCGTGCCGCCGATCTCGACCAGCGGCCGCGGCCCGTGACCGCACAGCACCGCCACCGGCATGCCGTGCACGTTGCCGCTGGGCGTCAGCACGTTGGTGTTGAAGTCGGCGTGCGCGTCGAGCCACAACACGCGCAGCCGGCGCCTGGTCTCGCGGCACCAGCGCGCCACCGCGCTGATCGAGCCGATGGCCAGGCTGTGGTCGCCGCCCAGCACGATGGGCAGGCGGCCCGCCTGCAGTTCGGCGTGCACGGCCGCGTGGACCGTGTGGTTCCATTGCGCCGCTTCGGCGAGGTGCCGGTAGCCGTCGACCGGCGGCAGCCACGGGTTGGCGGGGCCGGCGAGGTTGCCGCGGTCGACGACCTCGAGGCCGTGCGACTGCAAGGTGGGCACGATGCCTGCCACGCGCAGCGCCTCGGGGCCCATACTCGCGCCGCGCGCGCCGGCGCCGATGTCGGTGGGCGCGCCGATCAGGCTGACCTGTCGGTTCATCGCGGCGTCCTCAGATGTCGGTGGCGAAGTCGCCGGTCTGCGTCTCGGGCAGGTCGAAGCCGTACTCCGACTCCAGCACCGCCCAGGCCTCCTCGGCCGTCTCGACGTAGCGGAACAGGTGCACGTCCTCGGGGCTGATCATCCCGCGGTCGACGAGGTGCTCGAAGTTCACCAGCTTCTCCCAGAACTCGCGGCCGAACAGCAGGATGGGGCGCCGGCGCGACTTGCCGGTCTGCACCAGCGTCATCACCTCGAACAGCTCGTCGAGCGTGCCGAAGCCGCCGGGAAAGCACACCAGCGCGATGCTGCGCATCAGGAAGTGCATCTTGCGCAGCGCGAAGTAGTGGAACTGGAAGCACAGCTCCGGCGTGATGTAGTCGTTGGGCGCCTGCTCGTGCGGCAGCACGATGTTCAGGCCGATGCTCTTGCCGCCGACCTCGTGCGCGCCGCGGTTGCCCGCTTCCATGATGCCGGGCCCGCCGCCGGTGACCACGTAGATCGGCACGTCGTGCGAGCGCGAGCGCACCGTCACCAGGCCCGCGAAGCGGCGCGCCTCGTCGTAGTAGCGCGACATCTCGACCTGCACCTGCGCGCGCCGCAGCGCCTGCGCGTCGCCCGCTGCCCGCGCGGCGGCGAGCGCGGCGTCGGCGACGTCGGGCGCGACGATGCGCGCGCTGCCGAACACCACGATGGTCGAGACGATGCCGTGCTGCTGCTGGATCATCTCGGGCTTCAGCAGCTCGAGCTGCATGCGCACCGGACGCAGCTCCTCGCGCAGCAGGAACTCGGTGTCGGTGAAGGCGAGACGGTACGCGCTCTCCGGCCCGTCGTAGCGACCGCGCGGCTGCGCCGCGGCCGCCTCCTGCTCGGCACTCGGGAAGTTGCGGGCGGTCAGGTCGTCGCGCTTGATGTCCATGCGCGGGAGCTTACGCCAAGCCCCGCGCCGGGCGCCGCGGCGCGCTCAGCGCATGAACAGGATGGCCACGAGCACCAGCAGCGCCATCCACAGGGTCTCGACGAGGATCAGCACGAACGGGCGCCAGCCCGCGCGCGCGAGCTGCATGAAGCTGGTCTTCATGCCGAGGGCCGCGATCGCCACCACGAGGCAGCCGCGCGACAGCCAGTTCAGGCCCTGCTGCAGCTGCGCGTCGAACGCGCCCATCGAGTTGGCCGCCACCATGCCGAGGAACATCCACAGGAACCACGGCACCAGCGGCTGCTTCGCGACTGCGTGGCCCAGCGGCGCGGCGTCGCGTTCGCGGCGGAAGGCCGCCGAGACCGCCACCACCACCACCGCGAGCAGCGCCACGCGGAACAGCTTGACGATGGTGGCGAAGTCGCCCGTCTCGTGGCCGAGCGTGTAGCCGGCGCCGACCACCTGCGCGACGTCGTGGATGGTGCCGCCGAGGAAGAGGCCGGCCCAGCGCGGGTCGAGGTGCAGCAGCTTCGCGATCAGCGGATAGATCACCATCGCCAGGGTCGACAGCGCGGTCACGGTCACGACCACCAGCAAGGTGAAGCGGTCGCCGTCCTTCTCCTTCGGCAGCACGGCCGAGATCGCGAGCGCGGCCGACGCGCCGCAGATCGCGACCGAGCCGCCCGACAGCACGCCTTGCGCACGCGTCATGCCCAGCCGGCGCGCGAGCAGCAGGCCGCAGGCGAGCGTCGTGACCACGGCCGCGATCACCAGCGCGGCGGTCGCCCAGCCGAGCGAGGCGATCTGCTCGGCGGTGATGCGCGCGCCGAGCAGGCCCACGCCGAAGCGCAGCACCGTGCGCGAGCAGAACTCGATGCCGGGCTTCGTCGTCGGCTCGTGGCTGAGGTAGTGGAAGGCCACGCCGAAGAACAGCGCGTACAGCAGCTGCGGTCCGCCGTGCAGGGTCGACACGAAGGTCGCGGCCAGCGCGATCACGCCGGCCAGCGCCGAGCCCGGCAGCCAGTGGCGCACCTGGGCTGCGCGCGCGATCACGGCGCGCTGCCTTCGAGCGCGTCGACGAAGGCGTCGAGCAGCGCCGGCCCGGCGGCCGCGAGCGAGCGGCTGTCGTGCCACGGCCGGCCGTCGCGCGCGAGCCAGCGCAGGCCCGATTCGCGCAGCAGCACGAGGCCGGCCGCGGCGTCCCACGGCGCCATGTCGTGCTCCCAGAAGGCGTCGAGATGCGCGAGCTCGAGGGCCATCGCGCCGCAGCGGCGCACGCCCGCGACGCGCGGCGCGACGCGGCCGAACTCGCCGAGGAACTGCGGCCAGCGCGCCGAGCCCGGCTTCGGGAACACGGTGCCGACGAGCGCCCGGGACAGCTCGCCGGCCCGCGACCCGCGCGCGCCGCCGGCGACCACGCCATCGACGTCCACGCCACCGAGGTGCAGCCCGCCGCCCGCGGCGGCCGAGAAGGTCTCGCCGCGACAGGGGTCGTGCACGACGCCGACCACCGGCTCGCCGTCGACGAGCAGGGCCACCGACACCGCCCACGCCGGATAGCCGCGCACGAAGTTCAGGCTGCCGTCCAGCGGATCGACGATCCACTGCGGCGCGTTCGCGTCGAGCGTGCCGCCGCCTTCCTCGCCGACGAAGCCGAAGCGCGGGTACCACTCGGCCAGGCGCGCGCGCAGCAGCGCCTCGGCCTCACGGTCGGCGCGGCTGGCCACGTCGCCCGGAGCCTTCTCGTCGACGTCGAGCGACGCGAGGTCCCGGGCGACGCGGCGCAGCAGCGCGCCGGCCTCGACGGCCGCCTGCTCGGCGACCGCGCGTGCCGCGTCGAGCTCGCGCGGCGTCATGCGGGCCTCTGCAAGGTGCTCACGTACTCGTGACGCGCGGTGTTGAGCGTCGACACGCGGTACTCGACCGGCTTGTCGCCGAAGGTGAGCGCGGTGCGCCGCACCTGCAGCACCGGCGTGCCCGGGTTCAGCCCGAGCACGCGCGCGATGGCGCGTTCGAGCGGCAGCGCGCGGGCACGCTCGTGCGCGCGCACGACGGTGATGCCGTACTCGGTCTGGTAGAGGTGGTAGATCGTGCTCGGCCGGCGCGCGAACTTCGCCTCGGTCAGGCCACGGAACAGCGCGGCGGGCAGCACCAGCCGGTCGTGGATGACCGGGCGCCCCTGCAGGGACAGCCGGTTCTCGATGACGATGGCCGGGTCGCCCTCGCGCAAGGCCAGCGCGGCGGAGGCCTGCTCGTCGACGCGGCCGCGCTCGAACGACAGCACCTCGACGTGCGGCACCTCCGGCAGGCCGTCCTCGCGTTCGACGTGGAAGAACTGGAACAGGAAGCGGTCGGCGTTGTGCGTGGCGACGAAGGTGCCGCGCCCCTGGCGGCGCACGACGATGTGCTCGGCAGCCAGCTCGTCGACGGCGCGGCGCAAGGTGCCGATCGACACCCCCATCGCCTGCGCCAGCTCGCCTTCGCTGGGCAGCGCCGCGCCCGGCGGCACCTCGCCGGACTCGATGGCGCGCAGCAGCGAGCGCTTGACCACGCGGAACAGCGGCAGCCCGGCCGCGTCGGGCGCGATGGGCTGGAACGAGGGCAGGGGGCCGGCCATGGGGCAGCATCGTAGCGGCGTCGGCGCCAGTCATGCAAGTCATATAAATGACCTGTTTGACAGGCCGCCACGGCGACCTAAGATGCACGCATTCCCTGACAGAAGGAGCTGCACAGATGATTCATTTCGTGCTGCACGACGCGAAGGACACGGTCGCGGTCGTGGTGGTCGAAGGCGTGAAGGCCGGCATGACGCTCAACGGCTGGATCATGGACGAGGACAAGCCCGCCGAGGTCGTGGCGCGGCAGGACATCCCGATCGGCCACAAGGTCGCGCTGAAGGACATGCAACCCGGCGACACCGTATGGAAGTACGGCATCGACATGGGCAAGGTGGTCGCGCCGATCAAGGCCGGCGAGCACGCCCACGTGCACAACATCAAGACCAAGCGCTGGTGAACTGACCACCCCCGGAGCGGCTGACGCCGCTCCCCCTCGAGGGGCGTCGCCGGCGGTCGGGCCAAGCCCGATCCGCGGCGCCACCCGGAGCCACACGGAGCTAACCTCACATGAGCGTCATCAACAAGGACACCACCTTCCTCGGCTATCGCCGCGAGAACGGCCGCGTGGGCGTGCGCAACCACGTCATCATCCTGCCGCTGGACGACCTGTCCAATGCCGCGGCCGAGGCCGTCGCCCACAACATCAAGGGCACGATGGCGATCCCGCATCCGTACGGCCGGCTGCAGTTCGGCGCCGACCTGGAGCTGCACTTCCGCACGCTCATCGGCGCGGGCTGCAACCCTAACGTCGCCGCGGTGGTCGTGATCGGCATCGAGGACGGCTGGACCAAGAAGGTGGTCGACGGCATCGCCGCGACCGGCAAGCCGGTGGCCGGCTTCGGCATCGAGGGCCATGGCGACCACGACACCATCCTGCGCGCCCGCCAGGTCGCGCGCGAGTCCGTGCAGTGGGCCAGCGAGAAGCAGCGCGAGGAGTGCGCGCTCAGCGAGCTGTGGGTCTCCACCAAGTGCGGCGAGAGCGACACCACCAGCGGCTGCGGCGCCAACCCGACCGTCGGCAACGCGTTCGACAAGCTCTACCCGCTCGGCAACACGCTCGTCTTCGGCGAGACCTCCGAGCTCACCGGCGGCGAGCAGATCGTCGCGGCGCGCTGCCGCACGCCCGAGGTCAAGGAGCGGTTCATGTTCATGTTCAACCGCTACCAGGACATGATCAACCGCCACAAGACGACCGACCTCTCCGAGAGCCAGCCCACCAAGGGCAACATCGCCGGCGGCCTGACCACCATCGAGGAGAAGGCGCTCGGCAACATCCAGAAGATCGGTAAGCAGTGCCTGGTCGACGGGGTGCTCGACAAGGCCGAGGTTCCCACCGGCCCGGGCCTGTGGTTCATGGACTCGTCGTCGGCCGCCGCCGAGATGGTGACCCTGTGCGCGGCCTCGGGCTTCGCGGTGCACTTCTTCCCCACCGGCCAGGGCAACGTGATCGGCAACCCGATCGTGCCGGTCATCAAGATCTGCGCCAACCCGCGCACGGTGCGCCTGATGAGCGAGCACATCGACGTCGACACCTCGGGCCTGCTGCAGCGCGAGATCACGCTCGACCAGGCCGGCGACAAGCTGCTCGAATGCATGCTGCGCACGGCCAACGGACGCTTCACCGCGGCCGAGGCGCTGGGCCATCGCGAGTTCGTGATGACGCGTCTGTACGAGTCGGCCTGAGCGGCGCACGAGGAGTCTCATGCCGATGGCACAGCAGTTCCGCGTCGCCCGCCGGGCGATCCTCGGCGCGGCGGCGCTCGCCGCCGCGCTCGTGTCCCTGCCGGCCGCCGCCCAGGGCGCGTGGCCGGCGCGCCCGATCACCTTCGTCGTGCCCTACGCCGCCGGCGGCGCGGCCGACGTGTTCGCGCGCCAGCTCGCCGAGAAGCTCGCGCCGCGCGTGGGCCAGCCCGTCGTGCTGGACAACCGCGGCGGCGCGAACGGCAACGTGGGCTCCGCGTCGGTGGTGCGTGCGCCGGCCGACGGCTACACGATCCTGCTCGGCACGCAGAGCACGATCGCGATCAACCCGCCGCTGTACGGCGAGCGCATGCCGTACGACCCCGCGCGCGACCTCGCGCCGGTGACGACGACGCATGCCATGGCCAACGTGCTGGTGGTGCCCGCGGCGTCGCCCTACCGCACGCTGGCGGACCTGGTGGCCGCGGCGAAGAGCCGCCCGGGCGAGCTGGCCTACGCGTCGGCCGGCGTGGGCAACACGCAGCACATCGCCGGCGAGCTGCTGGCGCAGCTGGCCGGCGTGCAGCTGACGCACGTGCCGTACAAGGGCGGCGCGCAGGCGATGAACGACGTGCTCGGCGGCCAGGTGCCGATGATGTTCAACAACGTGCCGGCGGTGGTGCCCATGGTGCGCAGCGGCAAGATGCGCGCGCTGGCGATCGCCGCGCCGAAGCGCTCGCCGCAGCTGCCCGACGTGCCCACGGCCGACGAGGCTGGCGTGCGCGGGCTCGTCTCGACCGTGTGGAACGGCGTGCTCGTGCGCGCCGGCACGCCGGCGCCGATCGTCGAGCGGCTGAACCGCGAGATCGTCGCGGTGCTCGCCGAGCCCGCGATGCGCCAGTCGCTCGAGCAGCAGGGCTTCGACGTGATCCCGTCGACGCCGGCGCAGTTCGCCGAGCTGATCCGCACCGACATGCCGCGCATGCGCGAGGTCGTCGCGCGCTCGGGCGCGAAGGCCGAGTAGGAGCCCCATGAAGATCGTCATCACCGAGTTCATGGACGAGCGCGCCGTGGCGCAGCTGCGCGCCGCGAAGCACGACGTGCTGTACGACCCGAAGCTGGTCGACGACGCGGCGCGGCTGCACGCCGAGGCAGCGACGGCCGACGTGCTGGTCGTGCGCAACCGCACGCAGGTGCGCGGCGAATTGCTGGCCGCCCTGGCGACGTGCCGCGCGGTCGGGCGGCTGGGTGTCGGGCTCGACAACATCGACGTGGCCGGCTGCGAGGCGCGCGGCATCCGCGTGATCCCGGCCACCGGCGCCAACGCGCTGTCGGTGGCCGAGTACGTGATCGGCACGGCGATGCTGCTGCTGCGCGGCGCCTACCAGTCCACGGCCGACGTGGCCGCGGGCCGGTGGCCGCGCAACGCGCTGTCCAACGGGCGCGAGCTGGGCGGCAAGACCCTGGGCCTGGTGGGCTTCGGCTCGATCGGCCAGCTCAGCGCGAAGCTGGCGCGCGCGCTCGGCATGCAGGTGATCGCGTTCGACGCGATGATGGACGCCGACCATCCGGCCTTCGCCACGCACGGCGTGCGCTGCGTCGGGCTCGACGAACTGGTGGCCGCGGCCGACGTGGTGAGCCTGCACGTGCCGCTGGTGGCGTCCACGCGCGGGCTGTTCGGCGCCGCGCGCATCGGCGCCATGAAGAAGGGCGCGGTGCTGGTGAACACGGCCCGCGGCGGCATCGTCGACGAGGTCGCGCTGGCCGCGGCGCTGAAGAGCGGACATCTCGGCGGCGCGGCGATCGACGTGTTCGACACCGAACCGCTGCCGGCGAGCCCGCACTTCCAGGACTGCCCGAACCTCGTGCTCACGCCGCACATCGGCGGCGTCACCGCCGAGGCCAACGAGCGCGTGTCGTTCCTGATCGCCGAGAAGGTGCTGGAGGTACTGAACTGATGGCGAGCCTGCCGATCCCGGAGCTCGAGTCGCTGGTGGCGGCGGCGCTGAAGCGCGCCGGTGCCAACGACACGATGGCGCGCGCCACCGCGCGCGCGCTGGTGCTGGCCGAATCGCAGGGCCTCGGCTCGCACGGCCTGTCGCGCGTGGCGCAGTACGCGACGCACCTGCGCAACGGCCGCGTCAACGGCGCGGCCGAGCCGCGGGTCGCGCGTGCGAAGGGCGGCGCGGTGCTCGTCGATGCGCAGGAGGGCCTCGCCTTCGCCGCGTGCGAGCTCGCGGTGCGCGAGGCCGTCGAGCGTGCGCAGGAGTTCGGCGTGTCGTTCGCCGGTGTCACGAACAGCCACCACTGCGGCGTCGTGGTCGACCACCTGCGCGCGGCCGCCGAGGCCGGCATGGTGGGTCTGGGCTTCGCCAACTCGCCGGCGGCCATGCCCGCGGCGGGTGGCCGTCATCCGGTCTTCGGCACCAACCCCGTGGCCGCGGTGTTCCCGCGCCGCCAGGGCGATCCGCTGATGATCGACCTGAGCCTGAGCGAGGTGGCGCGCGGCAAGCTGATGGTCGCGGCCAAGGAAGGCCGCCCGATCCCCGAGGGCTGGGCGCTCGACAAGGACGGCCGCCCGACCACCGACCCGAAGGCCGGCATGGAGGGTTCGATGCTGCCGATCGGCGCGGTCTCGAGCCCGAAGGGCGCGATGCTGGCGCTGATGGTCGAGCTGCTGGTCACGGCGCTCATCGGCGCGAACTTCGGCTTCGAGGCGTCGAGCTTCTTCGTCGACGAGGGCACCCGGCCGCGCATCGGCCAGGCGTTCATCGTCGTCGATCCCGGCGCGCTGGCCGGCCGCGACTCCTACCTCGATCGCGTCGAGGTGCTGGTGGCCGAGATGCTGCAGGACGATGGCGTGCGCCTGCCGGGCGCGCGCCGCGAGGCGCTGCGCCGCAAGGCGCAGTCCGACGGGCTGGCGGTCGCCGACGCGATGCTCGCGTCGCTGGGCGGCTGAAGCGGCGCGCCGACACCCGGTGCACAACCCCAACGCAAGACAGGAGACACGATGATCCGACGTCGCACGCTGCTGCAGTCCGCAGCGGTGCTCGCCGCGGGCCCGCTGGCCGGCCCGCTCGCCTTCGCGCAGGCCGACTACCCGAAGCCCGGCTCGACGATCCGCTACGTGGTGCCGTTCCCGCCCGGCGGGCTCACCGACGTGATGGCGCGCCTGGTCGCGCAGCAGCTCGGCTCGCGCTGGGGCGTGAACGTGGTGGTCGACAACAAGCCCGGCAGCGGCGGCCAGATCGGCGCGGCCGAGGTGGCCAAGGCGCCCGGCGACGGCCAGACCATCCTCGCCATCACGCTCACGCACGCCGCGAACGTGACGCTCTTCAAGGGCAAGGCGACCTACGACTTCCAGAAGGACCTGAAGCCGGTGGCGCTGCTGGCCGGCAGCCCGATGCTGATCGTGGTGCCGGCGGCGAGCCCGATCAAGGACCTGAAGGACCTGGTCGCGCAGGCCAAGGCGCGCAGGCTCAACGCCGGATCGAGCGGCAACGGCACGCCGCCGCACCTGACCCTCGCGCTGTTCAACGACATCACGAAGAACGAGATCCAGCACATCCCGTACAAGGGCGGCGCGCCGTCGATGACCGACCTGATCGGCGGGCAGCTCGACGTGATCTTCTCCAACTTCCCGGAGTCGATCGCGCACGTCAAGAGCGGCAAGCTGCGCGCGCTGGCGCTGGCCAGCCCGCAGCGCCATCCGCTGGTGCCCGACGTGCCGACCACGGCCGAGGCCGGCCTGCCGCAGCTCGCGGTCGAGAACTGGACGGCCATCATGGCGCCGGCCGGCATGCCCGACGCGGCCGTGCGCAAGCTCGCCGACGAGGTGGTCAGGATCATGGCGCTGCCCGAGATCGACGAGCGCGCGCGCACCCAGGGCTTCCGCGTCGACGCGCGCGGCCCGGACAAGTTCGCGCCGTTCCTGAAGGACGAGATCGAGCGCTGGAGCCGCGTGATCACCGCGGCGAAGATCACGACCGACTGAAGGGTCGCGCGCTCAAGGGCGGCCGCCGCACACCGTGCAGGCCGCCTGCCGCCCGAGGCGGATCTCGCTCCACTCCATCGTGCGGCCGTCGAGCATCTGCAGCCGGCCCGCGAGCGAGCTGCCGATGCCGGCCACGAGCTTGAGCGCCTCGGCCGCCTGCATGGTGCCGATGATCCCCACGAGCGGCGCGAACACGCCCATCGTCGCGCACTGCACCTCCTCGAACGTGACGTCGGGCGGGAACACGCAGGCGTAGCACGGCGCGTCGGGACGGCGCGTGTCGTACACCGAGATCTGGCCGTCGAAGCCGATCGCCGCGCCGGCCACCAGCGGCCTGCGGTGGCGCACGCAGGCCGCATTGACCATGTGGCGGGTGCGGAAGTTGTCGCTGCAGTCGAGCACCACGTCGGCCTGCGGCACGAGGCGATCGAGCAGCGCCTCGTCGGCGCGCTGCACGAGCGCCTCGACCTGCGGGTCGGGGTTGATCGCCGCGATCGAGCGCGCCGCCGACTGCGCCTTCGGGCTGCCCACGCGATCGAGGTTGTGCGCGATCTGCCGCTGCAGGTTGGTGAGGTCCACCGTGTCGTGGTCGACGATCGTGATGCGCCCGAGCCCCGCGCTGCCGAGGTACAGCGCGACCGGCGAGCCCAGGCCGCCGGCGCCGATCACCAGCGCGTGCGCGTCGAGCAGGCGGCGCTGGCCCTCGATGCCCAGCTCGTCGAGCAGGATGTGGCGCGAGTAGCGCAGCAGTTGCCGGTCGTCCATCGCAAGGTCCTGGAAAACACGAGGCCCGCCGTCGGCGGGCCTCGGGGTCACGCGCGGTGAGCGCAGCTTACTGCGCGCGCCGGCTCATTGCGTGCTGGCTTCGGCCTTGCGCTCGGTGACGCTCTTGCTCACGATGACCGGCTTGCCCTTGAGCTTGTTGAGCGCCTGCGCGAGCTGGAAGTCCTCGGAGCTGCCGAACTCGGGCAGCGGCTTGAGCGCCGCCTTGCGCGCGTCTTCCTCGAGCTTGCGGCGCGCTTCTTCCTTGGCCTTCTCGCGCGCCTCGTCCTTCTGCTCGGCGCCCTGACCGGACTGCAGGTGCTTGTCGAGGTCGGCCTCGCGCGTGCGCAGCGCGGCGAACACGTTGCCCTCGGCAGTTTCGTCGAGCCACACGTCGGGCACGATGCCCTTGGCCTGGATCGAGCGGCCGCTCGGCGTGTAGTAGCGCGCGGTGGTGATCTTGAGCGCCGTCTCGGGCGTGAGCTGGCGCACCGTCTGCACCGAGCCCTTGCCGAAGGTCTGCGTGCCGACGATGGTGGCGCGCTCGTGGTCCTGCAGGGCGCCGGCGACGATCTCGCTGGCCGAGGCCGAGCCCTCGTTGACCAGCACCACCAGCGGCACGGTCTTCACCGCGGCGGGCAGGCGCCTGAGCGGGTCGCTGCCGCCGCGGCGCATGTAGTACTCGGGCGAGGCCTTGAAGGTCGCGCGCGACTCGGCGATCTGCCCGTTCGTGGACACCACCACCGTGTCGGCGGGCAGGAAGGCCGCGGCCACCGCGACGGCACCCTCGAGCAGCCCGCCGGGGTCGTTGCGCAGGTCGAGCACGAGGCCCTTCAGGTGAGGCTCCTGCTTGTAGATCTCGTCGAGCTTGCGCACGAAGTCGTCGACCGTGCGGTCCTGGAACTGGCTGACGCGCAGCCACGCGTAGCCCGGCTCCACCACCTTGGCGCGCACGCTCTGCACGCGGATCTCCTCGCGCGTGATCGTCACGGGGAAGGTGCGGGTCTCGCTCTTGCGGAAGACGGTGAGCTGCACCTTGGTGTTCGGCTCGCCGCGCATGCGCTTGACCGCCTGGTCCATGGTCAGGCCCTTGACGGCGGTGTCGTCGATCTTCGTGATCAGGTCGCCGGCCTTGATGCCCGCGCGGAAGGCGGGCGAGCCTTCGATCGGCGAGACCACCTTCACCAGGCCGTCCTCCGTGCCGATCTCGATGCCCACGCCGACGAAGCGGCCGGTCGTGCCTTCGCGAAATTCCTTGAAGGTCTTCTTGTCGAAGTACTGGCTGTGCGGGTCGAGCCCGGCCACCATGCCGCTGATCGCGTCGGTGATGAGCTTCTTCTCGTCGACGGGCTCGACATAGTCGGTCTTGACCATGCCGAACACCGCGGCGAGCTGCTGCAACTCCTCGAGCGGCAGCGGTGCCAGCGAGCTGCGCGCGGTGGCCTGCAGCTGCATCGTGGCCAGCGCGCCGGCCACGGCGCCGATGGCGAGCCAGCCGGTGACTTTCAGTTTCGAACCCATGGCGAACGCCTTCCTGCGAGGGTCGTGGGGGAGTCGGGCCAGTATAGGACCGGGCCCGACTTTCGAGCCCGGGCACCTGGGGAAAGTTGCACGGTCGAGCCGGGGGATTCGGCGGTCGTATCCGGGCTTGTCCGGAGGCGCCGCTGTCGTGCCCGCGCGGTCGGCGGCGGCGATCAGGCCGGCCCGGCGGTCGCGACGGTCTCGCGCTCGCGCGCGGAGGTGACCACGTGATCCACCGCCGGGCGGATGCCGATCCACTCGCCGACCTGGTGATCGTGGTGGCTCGGCACGTGCGCGAGCACGGCCTCGCCGCTGGCCAGCCGCAGGGTGTAGAGGAACTCCGAGCCGCGGAAGGCCTTGCGCTCGATGCGCGCCTTCACCGGCGACGCGTCGTCGTGCACGATGTCGTCGGCGCGCAGCAGCACGTCGCATTCGCCGTTGGGGTAGGCGTCCGGCAGCGGGCACTCGGCCACGTCGTGCAGTTCGCCCAACGGCGTCTGCACGCACGGGCCGTGCTCGCAGGCCACGATGCGCGCCGGCGCGAACACGCCGTGCCCGATGAAGTCGGCGACGAACCGCGTGGCCGGCCGGTGGTAGAGCGTGTACGCGTCGTCCCACTGCTCGAGCCGGCCGCGCTGCATGACGCCGATGCGGTCGCCCAGCGCGAAGGCCTCGAGCTGGTCGTGCGTGACGAACAGCGCGGTCGTGCCCGCGGCCTTCAGGATGACGCGCAGCTCGTGCGCCAGGTGCTCGCGCAGGTCGACGTCGAGGTTCGAGAACGGCTCGTCGAGCAGCAGCAACCGCGGGTTCGGGGCCAGCGCGCGCGCCAGCGCCACGCGCTGCTGCTGGCCGCCCGACAGCTGATGCGGCGCGCGCCGCGCCACTTGGGCGAGGCCTACGAGATCGAGCATCGTCGCCACGCGCTCGTCGCGCTCGGCGCGCGGCAGGTGCTTCAGCCCGAAGGCCACGTTGTCGGCCACGCTCAGATGCGGGAAGAGCGCGTAGTCCTGGAACACCATGCCGATGCGGCGCGCTTCGGGCGCGACGTGCACGCGGGTGTCGGCGTCGCTGACCGCACGCCCGTCGAGCACGATGCGGCCGGCCGTCAGCCGCTCGAGCCCCGCCACCGCGCGCAGCAGCGAGGTCTTGCCGCAGCCCGACGGCCCGATGAGCACTCCGATCTGGCCCGCCGCGAGGCCCAGGCTCACGTCGTCGACCGCGGCGCGCGGCACGCCGCCGCCCGGTGCGGCGGCACCGGGATAGCGCAGGCTCACGCGGTCGAGCGACAGGAACATCGGCCTATCATACGGTGACAAATGAGGATAGTTCGCATTTGCGCGGCCGGGCCGCGGACTGCCGTGCGCACGAGGAACGTGTCCGCCGTGCTCGTGCCATGCGAGCCCTGCTGATCGCCGCCGGCCTCGCGCTCGCGGTGCCGGTGCTCGGCGTGCTGGGCTCGTGGCTGGCCGCCGACGCCGCCGCGCTCGACGTGCTGCGCCACCAGGCCGGCACCGTGCTGCCCGGCTATGCCGCGCAGTCGGCGCTGCTCGCGCTGTTCGTCGCGCTCGGCGTGGCGATGGTCGGCGGCGGCGCGGCCGCGGTGGTGACCCTGTTCGACTTTCCCGGCCGGCGCAGCTTCGAGTGGCTGATGCTGCTGCCGCTGGCGATGCCGGCCTACGTGCTGGCCTACGCCTACACCGACTTCCTGCAGTACAGCGGCCCGCTGCAAAGCGCGCTGCGCGAATGGACCGGCGCGAAAGGCCCGCTGTGGCCCGACGTGCGCAGCCTGACCGGCGCCGTGGTGCTGTTCGTGCTGTGCCTGTATCCGTACGTCTACCTGCTCACGCGCGCGGCGCTGGGCGAGCGCGGCGTGCAGATGATGGAGGCCGCGCGCCTGCTCGGCGCCGACCTGCGGCGCCGCGTGCTCGAGGTCGCGCTGCCGATGGCGCGTCCGGCGCTCGCCGCCGGGGTGGCGCTCGCGCTGATGGAGACCCTGGCCGACTACGGGGTCGGTGCCTACTTCGGGCTCACGACCTTCACCACCGGCATCTACAAGGCCTGGCTGGCGATGAACGACCGCATCGCCGCAGCGCAGCTCGCGTCGCTGCTGCTCGTGGCGGTCGCCGCGTTGCTGTGGCTCGAGCGGCGCTCGCAACGCCGGCTGCGCTTCGTCGCGTCGCGTCCCGGCGCGACGCACGCCGCGGACGCGCGGCCCGTGGTGCTGCGCGGCCGCGGCGTCGTGGTGGCGTGGACGCTGTGCGGCCTGCCGGTGCTGCTGGGCTTCGCGCTGCCGGTGGCCGTGCTCGCGCACATGCTGTGGGTCGAGGCCACCACGTCGGAGTTCGGGCTGCCGATCGCGCGCTTCCTGCAGTGGAGCCGCAACAGCTTCGTGCTCGCCAGCGTGGCCGCGCTGGCCGCCACCGCGCTCGCGCTCGCCTTCGGATTCGCGCTGCGCCGGCACGGCGCGCGCGCCGGCGTGCTGCCGGCGGTCTCGCGCACGGTCTCGCTCGGCTATGCGGTGCCCGGCGCCGTGATCGCCGTCGGCATCCTGCTGCCGGTGGGCTGGCTGCAGCAGCGCTGGCCGCAGCTCGGCGCGTCGGCGCTGGTGACCGGCACGGTGTTCGGGCTGCTGTACGCCTACCTCGTGCGCTTCTCGGCGGTGGCGATGCAGTCGGTCGAGGCCGGCTACGCGCGCGT
>CAZFET010000005.1:16401-26908 GCA_964517545.1 uncultured Burkholderiaceae bacterium | reverse complement strand
GCCACCGCATCGAGCTGCAGCGCAGCGGCGAGGACCGCGTCGACGTGACGCTCGGCGATGCCGGCGACGGCGGCGCGCCGGCGAACGACCGCGACTTCGTGCTCCAGTTCCGGCTGGCGGGCGACGCGGTGCGCTCCGGCGTGATGCTGCACCAGGGCCGCGGCGGCGATGCGCCCGGCGACGAGAACTACTTCCTCGCGATGGTGCAGCCGCCGGCCGCGGTGGAACCCGCCGCCGTGCTGCCGCGCGAGTACCTGTTCGTGGTCGACATCTCCGGCTCGATGCACGGCTTTCCGCTCGACACCGCGAAGGTGCTGATGCAGGAGCTGCTGGGCGGCCTGCGGCCGATCGACCGCTTCAACGTGCTGCTGTTCGCCGGCAGCTCGAAGACCCTGGCCGCCGAGTCGGTGCCGGCCTCGCCGGCCAACGTCGCCGCGGCCTTGCGTCTGCTGCGCGAGACCGCCGGCGGCGGCGGCACCGAGATCGTGCCGGCGCTCGAGCGCATCGCGGCCATGCCGAAGCGCCACGACGTGTCGCGCACGGTGGTGCTGGTGACCGACGGCTATGTCGCGGTCGAGCGCAAGGTGTTCGAGCTGGTGCGGCGGCAGCTCGGCGAGGCCAACGTGTTCGCCTTCGGCATCGGCTCGTCGGTCAACCGGCACCTCATCGAAGGCATCGCGCGCGCCGGGCAGGGCGAGGCGTTCGTGATCACGAAGCCGCAGTTCGCGGCCGCGCAGGCGCAGCGCTTCCGTCGCATGATCGACGCGCCCGTGGTGACGCGCGTCAGCGCGCGCTTCGAGGGCCTGCAGGCCGACGAGATCGAGCCGCGCGCGCTGCCCGACCTGCTCGGCCAGCGTCCGCTGGTGCTGTACGGCAAGTGGCGCGGCGACGCGCGCGACGCGAAGCTGGTGGTCGAGGGCCTCGCGGCCGGCGGCCCGCTGCGCCTTGAGGTGCCGGTGGACGGGCGCGTCACGCGCGACGGCGACGCGCTGCGCCACCTGTGGGCGCGCGCGCGCATCGCGGCGCTGTCGGACGAGGAGGCGCTGGTCGGCGGGCAGCCGCACAAGGCGGCGATCACGGCGCTCGGGCTGAAGCACGGCCTGCTGACCGACTACACCAGCTTCATCGCGGTCGACCGCATCGTGCGCCACACGAGCGGCGCGGCGCCCGACCAGGTGCAGCAGCCGTCGCCGATGCCGCAGGGCGTGTCGAACCTCGCGGTCGGCGCCGAACTGCCGAGCACGCCCGAGCCGGGCGCGTGGGCCGCCGCGTTCGTGACGATGGGCATGCTCGTGCTGCTGCTGCGCCGCCGGCGCGGCGAGCGCCGTGTGCGGAGGGCGGCGTGATGCGCGCGCTGGCGATCGACGCGCGCCGGCTGCGCCGCCATCTGCACTGGGCCTCGCGCATCGAGTCCTGGCCGCCGGCCGCGTGGCTCGCGCTGCAGGCCGCGGCCTTGTGGCCGAGCCTGCACTGGGCCGCGCGCCGCATGGCCGACGGGTCGGACGAGCCGCTCGGCCTGGTCGCGCTGGTGCTGCTCGCCGTGCTGCTCGCCGGCGCGCGCATCGCGTGCGGCCGCGAAGCGCGCCTGCCGTGGCTCGCCGCCGCGCTGGGCTTCACGCTCGCCGCCACCGCGACCTTGCCGCTGCTGCCGCCGCTGGCGGTGGCGCTGCTGTCGGCGCTCGCGCTGGGCTGCGCGTACGCGGCGTTCCGCGCGCCCGGCACGCCGTGGCTGCCGGTGGCCGGCTTGCTGCTGCTGGCGTTGCCGCTGCTCGCTTCGTTGCAGTTCTACGCCGGATGGCCGCTGCGCGTGCTCACGGCCGAGGCGACCTCGTGGCTGCTGCAGTGGGGAGGTCTCGACGTGGCGCGGCACGGCAGCACCTTGCGGGTCGAAGGCCGCGAGGTGCTGGTCGACGCGCCGTGCTCGGGCGTGCAGCTCGCGTGGCTGGGCTACGCGGCCGCGTGCGCGAGCGCCGCGTGGCACGGGCTGCGCGATGCGCGCTTCGCGCAGCGACTGCCGCTCGCGGGGCTGGTGGTGCTGTGCGGCAACGTGCTGCGCAACACGGCGCTGGTGCTGGTGGAGTCGGGACAGTGGGCGGCGCCTCGAGGGGCGCACGACGCGATCGGCCTGGCGGCACTGGCCGCGGTGGTCGCGCTGGTGGTGCTGGCGATGCGCGGAGGACGCGATGCGACTGATTGATGACGCGATGCGCGAACTGTGGCGCGGCGCCTGCGCCAAGCTGCTCTACGGCGGACTCCTGCTGGCCTGCGCCGGCGCGGCGGCCGTCGCGGCGTCGATGTCGCAGGAACGGCCGCAGGAACGGTGGCAAGCCTGGCCGCACGAGTGGCTGCGCGAGTGGGACGGACGCGCGCTGCGCCCGCTCGCGCCGGCCGACGTGGACCTGCGGTTCGCGGCGCGCTTTCCCGGTCGCATGGCGCGGCTCGGCGACGGCGAACGGCAGATCGTGATGCGCCACGTGGCCGAGCCCACGCGCATGCTGCATCCGGCGGCCGACTGCTACCGCGCCAGCGGCTACCGCATCGAGGCCATCCGCGTCGAGCGCGACGCCGACGCGCGCGACTGGCGCTGCTTCGAGGCGCTGCGCGACGGCGCGCACGTGCGCGTGTGCGAGCGCATCACCGACGCGGCCGGCCGCGACTTCACCGACACCTCGGGCTGGTTCTGGGCCGCGCTGCTCGGACGCTCGCAAGGGCCGTGGCTGGCGGTCACCACCGCGCAGCCGCTGTGAGCCGGACCCTCGGGTCCACGAAGCGGGAGACGACGATGAAGTTCGCCTGGGCGATGCTCAAGGTGGTGGCCGGCGCGTTCGTGCTCGGCCTGGTGTTCGCGTTGCTCGCGGCCTTCGGGCTGTGGGTGCGCGTGCTGCCGACGGCCGGCGAGTGGACCGCGCGCGTGCCCGTGGGGCCGCTGACGGTCGAGGTCGGCGTGCTGCGCGTGATGGACGCGCTCACCGACCCGCGCTTCGCGCCGTGGATCGCGCGCCTCGAAGGCCGCACGTGGCCGACGCCGGCCGGCCCGCTGAGCCTGCGGCACGACACGTCCACGCACACGCTGCACCTGCGCTGCGCGCCATGCCGCCTGCACGCCGCCGCCTTCGGCGACGTGCCGCTGGTGTTGGCCGAGCTCGAGCTGAGCGTGCGGCGCGAAGGCGAGCGACGCTGGCAGGGCAGCCTGGCCAGCGGCGACGTGCGCGTGGCCTGGCGGGCGCGGCCGGTGGCGGCGACGCCGACCGTCGCCACCGCACGAGGCCGCGGCGGCGCGTCGACGGCCGCGTCCGGCGAGCGTTCGCCGGCAGCGTCGTCGGGCCGGCCGTCGGGGCAGTCGCTGGAGCTGCACTTCGAGCTGCCCGAGACGCGGCTCGACGCGCTGTACGCGCTGCTCGGCGAGGCCGTGCCCGAGCTGCAGCGCGCGCGCATCGACGGCACGCTCGCGCTCGTTGCTTCGCTGCGCCTGCCCGAGGGGCGCTGGCGCGTCGAACCGCTGCTGCGCGGCTTCGAGGTGCACGGCCTGGGCACCGAGGCGCTGGCCCACGTGGAGCCGCCCTCGCAGTGCCTGCCGCTGCCGCGCCGCGTGTCGCCGTGGCTCGAGCGCGCGGTGGTCGCGGCCGAGGACCAGCGCTTCTTCGACCACCCCGGCTACGACCTCGCCGAGCTGCGGCGCGCGCTCGCCGCGCCGACGGCGGACGTGCGCGTGCGCGGAGCCAGCACGATCACGCAGCAGCTCGCCAAGCTGCTGTACGTGGGCGACGAGCGCTCGGTGGTGCGCAAGGCGCGCGAGCTGCTGTACGCGGTGGAGATGGAACGCACGCTCGGCAAGGGTCGCATCCTGCGGCTGTACCTCGCGGTCGCGCCCTGGGGCGACGGGCTGTGCGGTGCGCAGGCGGCGTCGCGCGCGTGGTTCGGCTCCGGCGCCGCCGCGCTCGACGCGCAGCAGGCGGCGTGGCTCGCGCTGCGGCTGCGCCGTCCCGACGCGCCGGTCGACTGGGTCACGCCCGAGCGCGTGGCGCGCCTGCTCGACCAGGTGCGCGCCCGCGCCCGCGTGTCGTGACCGTCGCGGCCGGCCCGGGCGTCGATCGCGCGATCGCAGGGCCGGCGGCTCAGGGCGTGCCCGCGCGCGGGATGGGCCGCGGCCGGCCTTCGCGGTCGATCGCCACGTAGGTGAGGTTGGCCTCGGTCACCTTCACCACGCGCAGGTCCTCGGGATTGCGCTCGGCATACACCTCGACGTTGACCGTCACCGACGTGTTGCCGACGCGCTCGACCTTGGCGTAGAAGCTCAGCAGGTCGCCCACCGACACCGGCTGTTTGAAGATGAACTGGTTGACCGCCACGGTGGCGATGCGCCCCTTGGCGATGCGCGACGGCAGCACCGCGCCCGCGATGTCCACCTGCGCCATGATCCAGCCGCCGAAGATGTCGCCGTTGGCGTTGGAGTCGGCGGGCATGGGCATGACCCGCATGACGAGTTCGCGGTCCTTGGGCAAACTGGTGCTTGAAGCGTCGGGCATCGGGCTCACCTCGGGTTCCCTTCGCGACCATTCTTCCACGCCTGCGATGCGCCGCACCCACGACTCCACCGCCGCCTTGCCCCTGCCCGCGGCGGCCGACTCGCCGCGTGCGCCGCGTTCGGACTGGGGCACCTTGCGCAAGCTGCTGCCCTACCTGTGGCGCTACCGCTGGCGCGTGGGGCTCGCGCTGGCCTTCCTGATCGGCGCGAAGGTCGCCAACGTCGGCGTGCCGCTGCTACTGAAGGAGCTGGTCGACGCGCTGGCCCTCAAGCCCGGCGAGGCCGCCGCGCTGCTGGTCGTGCCGGTCGGCCTGCTCATCGCCTACGGCGCGCTGCGGCTGTCGACCTCGCTGTTCACCGAGCTGCGCGAGCTGATCTTCGCCAAGGCCACCGAGGGCACGGCGCGCAGCATCTCGCTGCAGGTGTTCCGCCACCTGCACGCGCTGAGCCTGCGCTTCCATCTCGAGCGCCAGACCGGCGGCATGACGCGCGACATCGAGCGTGGCACGCGCGCGGTGCACTCGCTGATCTCGTACTCGCTGTACAGCATCTTCCCGACCGTCGTCGAGGTGGCGATGGTGCTGACCCTGCTCGCGGTGAAGTTCGACGCGTGGTTCGCCGGCATCACGGTGATCGCGCTGGTGCTGTACGTCGCGTGGACGGTCGGCGTCACCGAGTGGCGCACCAAGTTCCGCAAGCAGATGAACGAGCTCGACTCGACGGCGCACAGCAAGGCCATCGACTCGCTGCTGAACTACGAGACAGTCAAGTACTTCAACAACGAGGACTTCGAGGCGCGGCGCTACGACGAGAGCCTCGAGCGGCTGCGCCGCGCGGCGCTCAAGAGCCAGGGCACCTTGTCGCTGCTCAACACCGGCCAGCAGCTCGTGATCGCCACCGCGCTGGTGGCGATGCTGTGGCGCGCGACCGAGGGCGTGGTGGCCGGCCGCATGACCCTGGGCGACCTGGTGATGATCAACGCCTTCATGATCCAGCTGTACATCCCGCTGAACTTCCTGGGCGTGCTGTACCGCGAGGTCAAGCAGTCGCTGACCGACCTCGACAAGATGTTCGGCCTGCTCGAGCGCGAACGCGAGGTGGCCGACGCGCCCGGCGCCCGTCCGCTCGAGGTGCGCGAGGGCACGGTGCGCTTCGAGGGTGTGTCGTTCGCCTACGAACCGGCGCGGCCCATCCTGCGCGACCTGAGCTTCGAGATCCCGGCCGGCCGCACCGTGGCGGTGGTGGGCCCGAGCGGCGCCGGCAAGAGCACGCTCGCGCGGCTGCTGTTCCGCTTCTACGACGTGAGCGGCGGGCGCATCACCATCGACGGGCAGGACCTGCGCGAAGTCACGCAGGCCAGCCTGCGCGCGGCCATCGGCATCGTGCCGCAGGACACGGTGCTGTTCAACGACACGGTCGAATACAACATCGCCTACGGCCGCCCCGGCGCCACGCGCGCCGAGGTGGAGGCCGCGGCGAAGGCGGCGCACATCCACGACTTCATCGCGGGCACGCCGAAGGGCTACGACACGATGGTCGGCGAGCGCGGCCTGAAGCTGTCCGGCGGCGAGAAGCAGCGCGTGGCCATCGCGCGCACCTTGCTGAAGAACCCGCCGGTGCTGATCTTCGACGAGGCCACCTCGGCGCTCGACTCGGCCAACGAGCGCGCCATCCAGGCCGAGCTCGAGAGCGCCGCGGCCGGCAAGACCACCCTGGTCATCGCGCACCGGCTGTCCACCGTGGTCGGCGCGCACGAGATCCTGGTCATGGAGCAGGGCAGAATCGTCGAGCGCGGCCGGCATGCCGACCTGGTGGCGCGCGGCGGCCGCTACGCGCAGATGTGGCGGCTGCAGCAAAGCGGCGCGCAGAAGAACACGGAGACGAACACGGAGACCGCATCCGATGGAGACCAAGTGGCTGGAGGACTTCGTCAGCCTGGCTGAGACGCGCAGCTTCTCGCGTTCGGCGCAGCTGCGCCACGTCACGCAGCCGGCGTTCTCGCGCCGCATCCAGGCGCTCGAAGCCTGGGCCGGCACCGACCTGGTCGACCGCTCGTCCTACCCCACGCGGCTCACGCCGGCCGGCGAGACCTTCCACGCGCAGGCGCTCGAGATCCTGGGCGCGCTGCAGGCCACGCGCAACATGATGCGCCAGCACCAGGACAGCGGCGGCGACATGATCGAGTTCGCGGTGCCGCACACCCTGGCCTTCACCTTCTTCCCGCACTGGGTGATGGACCTGCGGCGCCGCTTCGGCGCGCTGAAGAGCCGGCTGATCGCGCTCAACGTGCACGACGCGGTGCTGCGCCTGACCGAAGGCAGCTGCGACCTGCTGATCGCCTATCACCACGTCAGCCAGCCCTTGCAGCTGGCCCCCGAGCGCTACGAGATGCTGAGCCTCGGCCACGAGACGCTGGCGGCCTACGCCAAGTCCGACGCCGAGGGCCGGCCGATGTTCCGCCTGCCGGGCAGCGCGTCGGCGCGCGTGCCGTTCCTGTCGTACGCATCGGGCGCCTACATGGCGCGCATGGTCGACATGATCGTGAAGGCCGCGCCGCAGCCGCTGCACCTCGAGCCGATCTACGAGACCGACATGGCCGAGGGCCTGAAGGCGATGGCGCTCGAAGGCCACGGGCTGGCCTTCCTGCCGGCCAGCTCGGTGCGCAAGGAGCTCAAGGCGAAGCGGCTGGTGCGCGCGGCGCCCGAAGGCGAGCACGAGCTGACGATGGAGGTGCGCATCTACCGCGAGCGACCCGGGGTGGCGCGCCACGCGAAGCCGGGCGCGCAGGCCTTGTGGGAGTTCCTGCGCACGGGCTGAACCCTCAGGGTGAACCCTGAGGGGATGATGCGCCCGGCGCATGATGCCGGCCGCAAATGGCATTGGCCTTGGCGGCGCGCCGACCCTACATTGCGCGCCCATCGTCGCGGGGTGCTCCGCGACACCGCGCAAGGCCCACCGCATGAACCTCCCCGCGTTCCGTCGCGAGAGCGACTTCCTCGGCCCCAAGGACATCCCGGCCGACGCCTACTGGGGCGTGCACACCGCACGCGCGCTCGAGAACTTGCCGATCTCCGACACGCCGATCGGCATCGTGCCCGACCTGGTGCGGGCGCTGGCCTTCGTGAAGAAGGCGGCGGCGCGCGCCAACGCCGAGCTGGGCGTGATCGACGCGCAGCGCGCGGGCGCCATCGAGCGGGCGTGCGACGACATCGCCGGCGGCGCGCTGCACGATCAGTTCGTGGTCGACGTGATCCAGGGCGGCGCCGGCACCTCGACCAACATGAACGCCAACGAGGTGATCGCCAACCGCGCGCTCGAGCACCTCGGGCAGCCGAAGGGCCGCTACGACGTGCTGCACCCGAACGACCACGTCAACGCGTCGCAGAGCACGAACGACGTGTACCCCACGGCGCTGCGGCTGGCGGCCTGGGCCGGGATCACGTCGCTGATCGGCGCGATGGCGGCCCTGCGCGGCGCGTTCGGCGCCAAGGCCGGGGAGTTCCGCGACGTGCTGAAGATCGGCCGCACGCAGCTGCAGGACGCGGTGCCGATGACCCTGGGCCAGGAGTTCGGCGCCTACGCCACGATGCTCGCCGAAGACGAGCAGCGCCTCGCCGAGGCGCTGTCGCTGATCGTCGAGGTGAACCTCGGCGCCACCGCCATCGGCACCGGCATCAACGCGCCGGCCGGCTACGCCGAGCGCGTGGTGCGGCACCTGGCCGACGTGAGCGGCGTGCCGGTCGTGCCCGCGCCCGACCTGGTGGAGGCGACGCAGGACACCGGCGCCTTCGTGCAGCTGTCCGGCGTGCTCAAGCGCGTGGCCTGCAAGCTGAGCAAGACCTGCCACGACCTGCGGCTGCTGGCGTCGGGGCCGCAGGCGGGCTTCGGCGACATCCGCCTGCCGGCGCGCCAGGCGGGCTCGTCGATCATGCCCGGCAAGGTGAACCCGGTGATCCCCGAAGTGGTGAACCAGGTGGCCTTCGAGGTGATCGGCAACGACGTCACCATCACGATGGCCGGCGAGGCGGGCCAGCTGCAGCTCAATGCCTTCGAGCCGATCATGGGCTGGAGCCTGTTCAAGAGCGCGCGCCACCTCACGCGCGCCTGCGAGACCCTGCGCCTCAACTGCGTCGAGGGCATCGAGGCCAACCGCGAGCTGCTGCAGCGCCGCGTGGCCGAGAGCGTGACCCTGGTGACCGCGCTCAACCCGATCATCGGCTACGAGAAGGCCGCGCTGATCGCCAAGACGGCGCTGGCCAGCGGCGGCACGATCGCCGACACCGCCGAGGCGCTGGGCCTGATGACCCGTGCCGAGATGCAGGCGCTGCTGGTGCCCGAGACCCTGACGCGGCCGGTGCGGCTGGTCGCGCGCGACGCCGGCTGAGCCGGCATCGGAAGTTGATACCCTTCGCGCCCCATGAAGTCCGCAGTCCCTCCCTTCGTGCAGGCCGCCGCCGGCCTGTGTCTCGCCGCCGCCGTCGCCGTCGGTGCCGCGCCGGCGCCCGCCCACGCCGGCCCGGTGCTCGATCGCATCAAGCAGTCGGGCCGCGTGGTCATCGCGCACCGCGAGTCGTCGGTGCCGTTCTCGTACCTCGACCAGGACAAGCGTCCCGTCGGCTACGCGATCGACCTGTGCCTCAAGCTGGTCGAGGCGCTGCGCAAGAAGACCGGCGCGGCCGGCCTGCGCGTCGAGTACCTGCAGGTCACGCCGGCCGACCGCCTCGACGCCATCGCGCAGGGTCGCGCCGACCTGGAGTGCGGCTCGACCACCCACAACGCCGAGCGCCGCCAGAAGGTGGCCTTCACGGTGCCGCACTACATCACCGGCGCGCGCTACATGGTGCGTGCCGACAGCCGGATCACCGAACTGCCGCAGTTCGAGGGCCGCAAGCTCGTGTCGACCAAGGGCACCACGCCGCTGAAGGCGGTGGAACAGGCCAACCGCGAGCGGCTGCTGCGCATCCAGCTGCTCGAGGCGCCCGACCACGCGCGGGCCGTGGAGATGGTCGAGAAGGGCGAGGCCGACGGCTTCGTGATGGACGACGTGCTGCTGTACGGGCTGATCGCCGGCCGGCCCGACCCGGGCAGGCTCAAGGTGGTGGGCAAGTTCCTCACCATCGAGCCGCTGGCCATCATGCTGAGCAAGGACGACCCGGAGTTCAAGCGCCTGGTCGACGACGAGATGAAGCGCCTGATCGCCAGCCGCGAGGCGCACGCCATCTACGAGCGCTGGTTCCTCAAGCCGATCCCGCCGCGCGGCGCGACGTTGAACCTTCCGATGAACTATCTGCTCAAGGACTTCTGGAAGTACCCGACCGACCAGGTCCCCGGGTGAGCCGCGCGTTGCGGGTGACTACGTGGTTGCCCGTACCCCCGCATCGCGCAGAATCGCGTTCTCTGGTTCCCGTTTCCCTCACGAAGGAGCTCCCGACATGAAGAAGACCCTGCTGGTCGCCGCCTCGCTGATCGCGATGGGCGCGGCGCATGCCCAGGCCAACGACACCCTCAAGAAGATCAAGGACAGCGGCGCCGTGACGATGGGCGTGCGCGAGTCCTCCGGCGCGCTGAGCTACACGCTCGGCGACGGCAAGTACGTGGGCTTCCACGTCGAGGTCTGCCAGCGCGTGCTGGCCGACATCCAGAAGCAGCTCGGCCTGGCCAAGCTCGACATCAAGTACCAGCCGGTCACGTCGCAGAACCGCATCCCGCTGGTGCAGAACGGCACCGTTGACATCGAGTGCGGCTCGACCACCAACAACGCCGCGCGCCAGAAGGACGTGGCCTTCGCCTTGACAACCTTCGTCGAGGAAGTCCGCATTGCGGTCAAGGCCAATTCCGGCATCACCTCGATCGCCCAGCTCAACGGCAAGAATGTCGCCACCACCACCGGCACCACCTCCGTGCAGCACCTGCGCAAGCACGAACGCGGCGCCAAGGTAAACTTCAACGAGGTGTTCGGCAAGGATCACGCCGACAGCTTCC
>CAZFET010000005.1:7224-16391 GCA_964517545.1 uncultured Burkholderiaceae bacterium | reverse complement strand
CTCCGGCGAGCCGATGGCCATCATGCTGCGCAAGGACGACCCGGCCTTCAAGAAGGCGGTCGACGACAGCGTGCGCAACATGATGAAGAGCGGCGACATCGCCAAGCTCTACGACAAGTGGTTCATGCAGCCGATCCCGCCGTCGAACACCAAGGTGGGCCTGCCGCTGTCGGAGGCCACCAAGGCCGCATGGGCGGCGCCGAACGACAAGCCGATGGAAGACTACGCCAAGAAGTGAGGGCCCCGGCGCCCGCGCGGGGCAGGTAAGCCCTGAAGCCGCGGGCTCGCGGCTTGCATATCCTCGGGGCGCGGCATGACACCGCGCCCCGAGTCGTTTCGACGGAGGAGGAACGCGTGGCCACATGGGATTGGCAGGTGTTCTGCAAGGACACCATCGACGGCGAGATCGTGCCGCGCTGCTTCGGGCGGGGCGGCGACATCACGTACCTCGACTGGATGCTGTCGGCCTGGGGCTGGACGATGTCGGTGGCGCTGCTGTCGCTGGTCGTCGCGCTGGTCGCCGGCTCGCTGGTGGGCATCCTGCGCACCACGCCGAACAAGGGCTTCGTCTGGTTCGGCAACGCCTGGACAGAGCTGTTCCGCAACATCCCGCTGCTGGTCCAGATCTTCCTCTGGTACCACGTGATCCCGGCGATCTTCACGCCGCTGCGCGGGCTGCCCAGCTTCATCCTGGTGGTGTTCGCGCTCGGCTTCTTCACGTCGGCGCGCATCTCCGAGCAGGTGAAGGCGGGCATCCAGAGCCTGCCGCGCGGGCAGCGCTACGCGGGCCTCGCGATGGGACTCACCTTGCCGCAGACCTACCGCTACGTGCTGCTGCCGATGGCGTTTCGCATCGTCATCCCGCCGCTGACCAGCGAGAGCATGAACATCGTCAAGAACTCGTCGGTGGCATTCGCCGTGTCGATCGCCGAGCTGACGATGTTCGCGATGCAGGCGCAGGAGGAGACGTCGCGCGGCGTCGAGATCTACCTGGCCGTCACGCTGCTGTACTTCGTGTCGGCCTTCGCCATCAACCGCATCGCGCTGTTCATCGAGAACCGCGTGCGCGTGCCCGGCATGATCGGCGGAGGCAGGTGACATGCTGGCCAACCTCGACTTCTCGTTCCTGAACTGGCAGGTCATCTCCAGCTTCATCGCCAAGGGCTTTCTCTTCTCGATCCAGCTCACCCTGATCGCGATGGTCGGCGGCATCGCGCTCGGCACGCTGCTCGCCCTGATGCGGCTGTCGAGCAAGCCGTGGCTGGTGTGGCCCGCGGCGGCCTACGTGAACACCTTGCGCTCGATCCCGCTGGTGATGGTGATCCTGTGGTTCTTCCTGCTGATCCCGATGCTGATCGGCCGCCCGATGGGCGCGGAGCTGTCGGCCATCATCACCTTCACCATCTTCGAGGCGGCGTACTACTCGGAGATCATGCGCGCGGGCATCCAGAGCGTGCCGAAGGGGCAGGTGCACGCCGGGTACGCGGTGGGCATGACCTACCGCCAGACCATGCAGCTCGTGGTGCTGCCGCAGGCCTTCCGCAACATGCTGCCGGTGCTGCTGACGCAGACCGTCATCCTGTTCCAGGACACGTCGCTGGTCTACGCGATCGGCGCGTACGACCTGCTCAAGGGCTTCGAGGTCGCGGGCAAGAACTTCAACCGCCCGGTGGAGACCTACCTCGTGGCGGCCGTCGTCTACTTCGTCATCTGCTTCTCGCTGTCGATGCTGGTGCGCCGGCTGCAGCAGAAGATCCAGATCATCCGGTGAGGCTCACATGATCGAGATCAAGAACGTCAGCAAGTGGTACGGCAGCTTCCAGGTGCTGACCGACTGCACGACCAGCATCAAGAAGGGCGAGGTGGTCGTCGTGTGCGGGCCGTCGGGCAGCGGCAAGTCGACCCTGATCAAGACGGTCAACGCGCTCGAGCCCTTCCAGAAGGGCGACATCATCGTCGACGGGGTGTCGATCGCCGACCCCAAGACCGACCTGCCCAAGCTGCGCTCGCGCGTGGGCATGGTGTTCCAGCACTTCGAGCTGTTCCCGCACCTCACGGTCACCGAGAACCTGACGCTCGCGCAGATCAAGGTGCTGAACCGCAGCAAGGACGACGCCACCGCGCGCGGCCTGAAGATGCTCGACCGCGTGGGCCTGATGGCGCACAAGGACAAGTTCCCCGGCCAGCTCTCCGGCGGCCAGCAGCAGCGCGTGGCGATCGCGCGTGCGCTGAGCATGGACCCGATCGTGATGCTGTTCGACGAGCCCACCTCGGCGCTCGACCCCGAGATGGTGGGCGAGGTGCTCGACGTGATGGTGCAGCTCGCGCAGGAGGGCATGACCATGATGTGCGTGACGCACGAGATGGGCTTCGCGCGCAAGGTCAGCCACCGCGTGATCTTCATGGACCAGGGACGCATCGTCGAGGACTGCCTGAAGGAGGAGTTCTTCGGCAATCCCGAGGCCCGCACGCCGCGCGCCAAGGACTTCCTCTCGAAGATCCTGCAGCACTGACGGCGCGCGTCGCGCGGCGGGTGTGGGGCGGACCGGCGGTCCGGCGGGACAGCGGGTGCGAGAATCCCGCGCATGACCCGCACGCTGACGATCACCCGCCCCGACGACTGGCACCTGCACCTGCGCGACGGCGCGGCGATGCGCGACGTGCTGCCGCACACGGCGGCGCAGTTCGCGCGCGCGATCGTGATGCCGAACCTCAGGCCGCCGGTCACCACCGCGGCGCAGGCGGTGGCGTACCGCGATCGCATCCTCGCCGCGCGGCCGGCGGCCGGCGAGCGCGGCAGCGACTTCGAGCCGCTGATGACCCTGTACCTCACCGACCACCTGCCGCCCGACGAGATCGCGCGCGCCAAGGCGGCCGGCGTGGTCGCGATCAAGCTCTATCCGGCCGGCGCCACGACGCACAGCGATGCCGGCGTCACCGGCATCCGCGAGGCGTGCCGCACGCCTGCGCAGCGACTTTCCCGGCCTCAAGGTCGTGTTCGAGCACATCACCACGCGCGAGGCGGCGCAGTACGTCGCCTCGGCAGCGTCGAACCTCGGCGCGACCATCACCGCGCACCACCTGCTCTACAACCGCAACGCGATCTTCCTCGGCGGCCTGCGCCCGCACTGGTACTGCCTGCCGGTGCTCAAGCGCGAGGAGCATCGGCGCGCGCTGGTGGCGGCGGCCACCTCGGGCGATCCGCGCTTCTTCCTCGGCACCGACAGCGCGCAGCACCCGGCGCAGCTGAAGGAACACGCGAGCGGCTGCGCCGGCTGCTACACCGCACTCGCGGCGCTGGAGCTGTACGCCGAGGCGTTCGAGGCGGCCGGCGCGCTCGAGCGGCTCGAAGCGTTCGCCAGCTTCCACGGCGCCGACTTCTACGGCCTGCCGCGCAACCGCGGCAGCGTCACGCTCGAGCAGCGCGCGTGGGCCGTGCCCGAGACGGTGCCGTTCGGCGAGGCGGCGCTCAAGCCGCTGCGCGGCGGCGAGACCCTGGCGTGGAGGCTGGCATGAGCACGCGCACGAGCGGCGCGCGCGTCGTGATGCTGATCGACGCCGACAACGTGTCGGCCGACGTCATGCAGCAGGCGCTGCACCACGTGATCGCCGAGCACGGCGCCTGCCACGTGCGGCGCGCCTACTGCACGCCCGAGACGGCGGTCAAGCAGCGCCAGCTGTTCGCCGAACTGTCGATCCGTCCGATGGTCAACCTCGCGGCCGGCAAGAACTCCACCGACATCGCGCTCGCGGTCGATGCGCTCGATCTCGTGGCCGCCGAGCGGCCCGACGTGGCGGTGATCGTCTCGTCCGACTCCGACTTCTCGCCGCTGGTGCTGCGCCTGCGCGAGAAGGGCTGCCGCGTGTGCGGCATCGGGCAGGCGGGCAAGACCGGCGACGAGGTGCGCGGCGTCTACGACGAGTTCGTCGACCTGCAGCACCGCAAGGGCCGCGCGGCCGACAAGTCGGCCGCGGAGGGCGGGCACGCGCGGGAGGCCGCGCCGAAGAAGGCGGCGAAGGAGTCCGCGAAGGAGTCGGCGAGAGAGTCGGCGAGAGAGTCAGCCAAAGAGTCGACGAAGGGCAGCGCGAAGGAAGCCGGCGCCAGGCGCGGATCGCGCAGCGCGAAGGCCGCGCCGCGGCCCGCACTGCCCGCGGACGTGGAGCGACTGCTCGACGCCGTGCCCGCGCTGCGCGACGGCGGCAAGATCGAGCTCAACGTCGCCGCCGAGGCGCTGCGCGCGGCCGGCCTGCTCACGCGCAGCGGCTCGTCGACCAAGCTGTTCCGCAAGCATCCCGACCACTTCGCGCTCTCGCCCGAGAAGCAGCCGAACAAGGTGCAGTTCCGCGTGCCGGCGTGAGCGCACGACGCGTGGGACAATCCGCGCCGTGAAGCGAGCCAGACCGCCGCTGGCGCGATCACCGAAAGGTGGCGCTGGAGGAAGGTCCGGACTGCACAGGGCAGCGTAGCGGGTAACGCCCGTCCACCGCGAGGTGCGGATCAGAGCCACAGAGACGAGCCGGTTCAGTCCGGAGTGAAACGCGGCAATCTCTACGCGCAGCAACACCGAATAGGCCGGCGATGATGTGGCCCGCGGAGCCGGCGGGTGGGTGGCACCGAGCCGCGCGAGCGATCCGCGGCCCAGAGGAATGGCGGTCACGGCCGCGACACCGCAAGGTGCCGCGACCGCACAGAATCCGGCCTATCGGCTCGCTTCACACTTTGCCGCCGCGAGCCCCCGCCGACGAAGCCCCGCCGCCCACGACCAGATGAATCCCGACGCCGACCGTCTGTGGCGCGCTCCGCGATGGGCGCTGGCCGTGCTCCTCGCGATGCTGGGCATGCTCGGCCCGTTCGCGGTCGACACCTACCTCCCGGCCTTCGACGGCATCGCGCGCTCGACCGGCGCCACGCCCGTGCAGATGCAGCAGACCTTGTCGGCCTACCTGTTCGGCTTCGCCTTCATGAACCTGTTCCACGGCGCGCTGTCCGACAGCTTCGGGCGCCGGCCGGTCGTGCTGTGGGGCGTGGCCACCTTCACGATCGCGTCGGCCGGCTGCGCGCTGTCGGACTCGATCGGCGCGCTCGTGTTCTTCCGCGCACTGCAAGGCCTGGCCACCGGCGCCGGCATCGTGGTCTCGCGCGCGGTGATCCGCGACATGTACCCGCCGGCCGAAGCGCAGCGCGTGATGTCGCAGGTGACGATCTACTTCGGAGTCGCGCCGGCGATCGCGCCGATCATCGGCGGCATCCTGTTCGTGCACCTCGACTGGCACGCGATCTTCTGGTTCCTCGCCGGCGTGGGCGTGCTGCTGTGGGTCTCGAACTGGCGGCTGCTGCCGGAGACCCTGCACGCCTCGCACCGCCAGCCGTTCAACGTGCCGCACCTGATGCGCGGCTACTGGCAGCTGCTGTCCAACCCGGTGTTCGTCGCGCTGTGCTTCGCCAGCGGCGTGCCCTTCAACGGCATGTTCCTGTACGTGCTGTCGGCGCCCACCTTCCTCGGCAAGCACCTCGGGCTCGGGCCGATGCAGTTCTGGGTGTTCTTCATGTCCACCATTGCCGGGATCATGGGCGGTGCGTGGCTGTCGGGGCGGCTGGCCGGTCGCATCAAGCCGCGCCACCAGATCCGCCACGGCTTCGTGATCATGCTCGGCGTGTCGCTGCTCAACGTGGCGGCCAACTTCGTCTGGACCGCGCACGCGGCCTGGGCCATTGCGCCGATCGCGGTGTTCGCGTTCGGCTGGGCGCTGATGGTGCCCGTCGTGACCCTGATGGTGCTCGACCTCGCGCCCGACCGGCGCGGCATGGCGTCGTCGCTGCAGGCGGTGATCGGCAGCGTGGCCAACGGCGTGGTCGCCGGCGTCATCGCACCGCTGGTGATGCACTCGACGCGCGCGCTGGCCGTGGCGTCGCTGGCCATGCTCGGCATCGGGGTCGTGGCCTGGGTCTGGGTCAAGCCAAGACTCGCCCGCTAAGCGTAGAAGCTGAGGCTTCACTTTCAGTGAAGTCTGCAAGTCCTTATTTTTACGATCGTTTTCAACCTGGACCAGGTCTGCAAAACGCTCCCTAAGTCTTTGATTTCACTGAATTTTTTCGTCCTGAAACGTTGACCGTGCCCGTTTGAGCCGCTACAGTGGCAAAACGTGCACATAAGTGGGTCAAAGTGGCGGGAGTGGTCTTCCAAGGGGCATCGGCGCTGACGCTGGACGGCAAGGGTCGTCTGACCGTGCCTGCGCGTCACCGCGAAGTCCTGGTCGCCACCGCCGCCGGCCAGCTCACGATCACCAAGCACCCCGAAGGCTTCCTGCTGGTCTTTCCCCGTCCGGAGTGGGAGGGTTTCCGCGAGAAGGTGATGGCGCTGCCGATGGAGGCGGCCGCCTGGAAGCGCGTGTTCATCGGCAACGCGATGGACGTCGAGATCGACGCCTCCTCGCGCGTGCTCATCTCGCCCGAGCTGCGCGCGGCGGCGGGCCTGAGCCGCGACGTCATGCTGCTCGGCCTGGGCCACTACTTCGAGCTCTGGGACCGCGAGCGCCACGCCGCCTTCGACGCCGGCCTCGCGCAGGTGCCGATGCCCGAGTCGATCAAGAACTTCTCGTTCTGATGACCGGGGACATCGAGTGGTCGCACCGCACCGTCCTGCCGACCGAAGCCGTCGAGGCGCTGGTCACGCGGGACGATGGGGTCTACGTGGACGGCACCTTCGGTCGCGGCGGGCACACGCGCGGGCTGCTGTCGCGGCTGGCGCCGTCGGGCCGGGTGGTGGCCTTCGACAAGGATCCGCAGGCGGTGGCGGCCGCCGCCGCGATCACTGATGGGCGCCTCACGATGCTGCACGACAGCTTCGCCCGCATGCGCGAGCGCCTCGGCGCACTCGGCATCGAGCGCGTCGCCGGCGTGCTGCTCGACCTGGGCGTCTCCTCGCCGCAGATCGACGACCCGGCGCGCGGCTTCAGCTTCCGCGCCGACGGCCCGCTGGACATGCGCATGGACCCGACGCGCGGCGAGAGCGCCGCGCAGTTCCTGGCCCGTGCCGACGAACGTCAACTCGCCCAGGTGATCCGCGACTATGGGGAAGAACGGTTTGCTCTACCGATTGCAAAGGCGATTGCTGCTCGCCGGGCAGGCGGCCAGCCTGTACGAACCACACGCGAGCTGGCCGAACTCGTGGCTCGTGCGGTCAAGACCCGCGAGCCGGGCCAGGACCCTGCAACGCGCACGTTTCAGGCTCTTCGGATTTTCGTCAACGCCGAGCTTGCGGAGCTCGAACAAGGCCTGAGCGACGCGATCGAACTGCTCGAGCCCGGAGGGCGCCTGGCCGTGATCAGCTTCCATTCGCTGGAAGACCGCATCGTCAAGACCACCATCGCGCGCGAGAGCCGCGCCGAGGTGGATCGCCGCGCGCCGTTCGCGCCGCCCGTGCGGCCGCTGCGCCTGCGCGCGCTGGCACGCATCCGTCCGTCGGCCGCCGAGGTGGCCGCCAACCCGCGCGCGCGCTCGGCGATCCTGCGCGTGGCCGAGAGGCTGGCGGCATGACGCGCGTGAACCTGCTGCTCGCGCTCGCGCTGCTGGCCAGCGCGCTGCTGCTGGTCAAGACCTCGTACGACGCGCGGCGCCTGTTCAGCGCGCTCGACCGCGCGCAGCAGGAGGAGCGCGCGCTCGAGGCCGAGCGCCAGCGGCTCGACGCCGAGCGCCAGGCCGCGGCGACCAACCTGCGCGTCGAGCGGCTGGCGCGCGAGCGCCTGCGCATGCGCACCGCCACGCCGGCGGTCACGCAGTACGTGCAGGACGACGCCGCGGCGCCCGCGGCCGAAGGGGGCGCGCGATGATCCGCCGCCTCGCGCTGGGCATGGCGCAGGCGCTGCGCGGGCCGGACGCGGCACGCCGGCCCGCCGCCGGCGCCGCGCGTCGCGTCAGCTACGCCAGCAGCCCGCTGCTCGCATCGAAGACGCCGCCGTGGCGCTCGAAGTTCGTGGTGGCGCTCGTGGGCCTCGGCTTCCTGGCGCTGGTGGCGCGCGCGGTGTACATCCAGATCATCGGCACCGACTTCTATCAGCAGCAAGGCGAGATGCGCTACTCGGCGCGCTGGGACGTGCCGGCCAGCCGCGGCCGCATCCTCGACCGCAACGGCGCGCTGCTGGCCGGCAGCGTGCTCGCGCCGTCGGTGTGGGTCGCACCCAAGGCCTTCACCGCCGACCGCGCCAAGCGCCGCGAGTTCGCGAAGCTGCTCGGCCTGAGCGCGGCCGAGCTCGACCGGCGCCTGGCCGAGAACCCCAACTTCGTGTGGCTGGCCAAGCAGGTCGACGAGCCCGTGGCCGAGCGCATCAAGGCGATGCAGCTGGCCGGCGTGAACCTCGAGCGCCACTACCGCCGCCGCTATCCCGAGGGCGAGGCCGCGGCGCACGTGGTCGGCTTCACCGACGACGACCAGCGCGGCCAGGAAGGCGTGGAACTCGCCTTCCACGCCGAGCTGCAAGGCCGCGTGGGCACGCGCAACGTCGTGCGCGACCGCTTCGGCCGCGTGATCGAGGACACCGGCGAGAGCGTCGCGCCGGTCGACGGCCGCGACGTCGAGCTGTCGATCGATTCCAAGGTGCAGTTCTTCGCGTACCAGCGCGTGCGCGACGCCGTGCTGGAGCACAAGGCGAAGGCGGGCAGCGCCGTCGTGCTCGACGTCAGGACCGGCGAGGTGCTCGCGCTGGCCAACTACCCGAGCTTCAACCCCGCCGACCGCGGCAACCTCTCGGGCGCGCAGCTGCGCAACCGCGCGCTGACCGACATCTTCGAGCCGGGCTCGACGATGAAGCCGTTCATCGCCGCGCTCGCGATCGAGACGCGCCGCGTCACGCCGAAGACCGTGATCGCCACCGCGCCGGGGCGCATCCAGATCACCGGCTCGACCATCAGCGACGCGCATCCGCACGGCGACCTCACGGTGGCCGAGGTCATCCAGAAATCCAGCAACGTCGGCACGGTGAAGATGGCCATGCAGATGGCGCCGCGCGAGATGTGGGAGCTGTACGCGCAGGTCGGATTCGGCCAGAAGCCGCAGCTGCAGTTCCCCGGCGCGGTGCGCGGCCGGCTGCGTCCGTACAAGACCTGGAAGCCGATCGAGCAGGCCACCATGAGCTACGGCTACGGCCTGTCGACCTCGCTGTTCCAGCTC